>NZ_NEJX01000010.1:0-204297 GCF_002113245.1 Pseudomonas sp. B13(2017) | reverse complement strand
CAAGATTTTGAGTATTCATAACGGCGATCTCCAGTTAGATCCCCCAGTGAAAGCTTAGGCTTTCACTGGGGAGTCCTGGGAGGACCATTTCATTAGGTACTGCACCACCCTGAGGTCTGGTGCGATCCCTGTGGGAGCGGGCGTGCCCGCGAAGAGGCCGGTACAGGCAAACAACGAACTGAAACTCCCGCCGCCATACCCTGTCACTGTTCTGACCCGGCCGTTCGCAGCGTTGCGTCTAAGCTGTCTGGGACGGCTTACCCCCTGGTTCCAAGGAGGACCGATTATGTTGCTGTTGTGGTTGGTAGTGCTGGTGATCGGCGCGGCGTACCTCACGCACCGGCGCCTGGCGCCCTTGCAGATTCTCGGCATCATGGCGGCGTATGTGCTGCTGATGGGCATTTTCAGCAGCGCTCCCGGCTGGCTGCTGACCCTGATCTGGATAGTGCTGGCACTGAAAGTCGCCCTGGTGGCGCTGCCGGAATGGCGCCGCAAGGTATTCACCGGCCCCGTGTTCAAGTGGTTCCAGCGCACCCTGCCGCCGATGTCGCAAACCGAACGCGAGGCGATCGACGCCGGCACCGTATGGTGGGACGGCGAACTGTTCAGCGGCCGTCCAGATTGGCGCACCCTGCTCGCCTACCCGGCGCCGAAGCTGACCGACGAAGAACAGGCCTTCCTCGATGGCCCGACGGAACAGCTCTGCGCCATGGTCAGCGACTGGCAGATCGGCCAGGACATGGACCTGCCGCCCGAAGCCTGGGCACATATCAAGCAGCATGGCTTCTTCGCCCTGATCATCCCCAAGGAATACGGCGGCAAGGGCTTTTCAGCCTACGCCCACTCCCAGGTGGCGATGAAGCTGGCCACCCGCAGCGGCGACCTGGCTTCCACCGTGATGGTGCCCAACTCGCTCGGCCCGGCCGAACTGCTGTTGCATTACGGCACTGACGAACAACGCAACCACTACCTGCCACGCCTGGCGCGTGGCGATGAAATCCCCTGCTTCGCCCTCACCGGCCCGCTGGCCGGCTCCGACGCAGGCGCCATGCCTGACACCGGGGTGGTCTGCAAGGGGCAATGGAACGGCGAAGAGGTCATCGGCCTGCGCCTGAACTGGGAAAAGCGCTATATCACCCTCGGGCCCGTCGCCACCCTGCTGGGCCTGGCGTTCAAGGCCTACGACCCGGACCACCTGTTGGGCGAGCAGGAAGAACTGGGTATCAGCCTGGCGCTGATCCCTACCGACACGCCCGGCGTCGAAATCGGCAAACGCCACCTGCCACTGGGCGCCGCGTTCATGAACGGCCCCAACAGTGGCAAGGACGTATTCGTGCCGCTGGATTTCCTCATCGGTGGCCAGGCCATGCTCGGCAAGGGCTGGATGATGCTGATGAACTGCCTGTCGGTAGGCCGCTCCATCTCCCTGCCGGCCGTGGGCACTGGCGCTGCCAAATACACCAGTCTGGTCACCGGCCAGTACGCCAACATCCGCGAACAGTTCAATGTTCCGCTGGCTGCATTCGAAGGCATCCAGGAGTCGCTGGCACGCATCGGCGGCAATGCTTGGCTGATGGACAGCGCGCGGCTGCTGACCGCCAAGGCCGTGGACCTGGGCGAGAAGCCTTCGGTGCTGTCGGCGATCCTCAAGTACCACCTCACCGAGCGCGGCCGCGAATGCATCCAGCACGCCATGGACGTGCACGGCGGCAAGGCCATCATCATGGGACCGAACAACTACCTGGGCCGTAACTGGCAGGGTGCACCGATCTTCATCACCGTCGAGGGGGCGAACATTCTTTCGCGCAACCTGATGATCTTCGGCCAGGGCGCCATCCGCTGCCACCCGTTCGTGCTCAAGGAAATGGCCCTGGCCGGGCGCGAGGACCGCGATCAGGCATTGAGGGAATTCGACGACCTGTTGATGAAACACATCATGTTCGCCGCGAGCAACGCGGCCAGCACGCTAGTGTTGAACCTCGGCCTGGGCCGCCTGGAAAGCATACCGGGCGATGCCTTGAGCCAAAGCTATTTCCGCGCACTCAACCGCCAGGCCGCGGCCTTCGCCCTGCTCGCTGACCTGTCGATGATGCTGCTGGGCGGAGCGCTGAAACGCCGTGAAAGGCTGAGCGCAAGGCTGGGGGATGTGCTGAGTTACCTTTACCTGTCCAGCGCCGCGCTCAAGCGCTATCACGACCTGGGCTCACCGGAACACATGCAGCCCCTGCTGCGCTGGGCGATGGAAGAGAGCCTGGGCCAGGCAGAAAAGGCACTGGACCGGTTGCTCGACAACTTCCCCAACCGCTTTGTCGGCTGCGCACTGCGGGTACTGGTGTTTCCCTTCGGCCGCCGCCATACCGGGCCGAGCGATGAACTGGATGCCGAGGTGGCGGCATTGATCGGCCGCGGCAGGGGTGACCCGGCACTGGAAGAGCTGCTTGCTGGTTGCTTCAGGCCACAAGCCGACGGCGACCCGGTGGCGACGCTGCAACGGGCCTACGACTTGCTGGATGAAGCGGCGCCCCTGCACAAGGCGCTGCATCAGGCAATCAAGGAAGGCAAGGTGCGGCCGGCACCTGGGCAGTCGTTGATCGATGCAGCCGTTGATGCCGGTGTATTGCAGCCTGGCGAAGAGCAACGGCTGCATGCCGCGGAGCAAGCTCGTCGGGCAGTGATCGATGTGGATGCCTTCGACAAGGCGCAGTTGCTGCCAGAGCAAGGCAAGGTGCGCTGAACCAGGGGGCCGCTTTGCGGCCTCATCAGCAACGGACGTATACTCCGCGCCCGTTTCAACCACCCCGAGGACCGCCCCATGGCCACCCCCCAACTGGAATACCACCTGCAACTGCTGAGCCACCTGCGTACCATCCTGGTGGCCCTGGGTGAAGCCGAGCAGGTACCGGAGGAAAGCCACGCCCTGTTCCTCGAACGATTCGATGAACTGCTGACCTTGCTGCCGCAGGACCCGCTGGAAAGCCAGTACCTGGGCCAGGACCTGATCTGCCAGGTGATCCTGCGATATCCGCAAATCGCCCACCTGGTGCCGCGCGACCTGCTGTGGTTCTTCGCTGGCGATTGCCTGCACTACATGCCCGACGAAGAGCTGGAGCTTTACCAGCAACTGGAAGAGCGCCGCTACGAAGCAGAACAGAACGGTGAGCCATTCGATTGGCATCAGCAGAAGCAGCTGTTGAACACGCCGAAACAGGCACCGGGCCACTAATCCCGAGCAATAGCCGCACCTGAAGTGCGGCTATCTCTGTTTCCATATCCCGATAACGAAAAGTATTACAGCCCCGCATAACTCATATCCATAGCCTGTCGTGGTCACGAAAGCTCTCGGTTCACTGCCCTTTCGCTGACCTGTGGAGAGCCTCCGCAGCCAACACTTCAACTGTATGGATATACCAATGAAAAAGCTCACACTAGCTATTGCCCTGGCACTTTCAGCTGGCACGGCAATCGCTGCCCCCGAAGAAGGACAGATCGAGTTCACCGGTTTCATCAACCCGGGTGGTACTTGCCCGATCGACCTGGTCAACCCGGGCCTGGGCGATGTGCCATGGGTTTCGTTGGGCACCCCCAATGCCAACAAGTTTGAAAAAACAGGTGATACCAGCGAGGAAGTAGCATTTGCCCTGCGGGTTACCCCTGGCGCAGGCTGCGTGCTTCCGCCCAACCCTACAGCCACGGTCAAGTTCGAGCCTCTGCACGGGATCGTTGGCCCAGGCTCCGACCTCTACGGTATTCGCCAGGGTGGCAGCGCGGCCACCGGCGTTGGTATCGCCATCAAAGATGATACCGGCACCAAAATCACGCCAAATACCGACTCCAAACCTTACGACCTGTACCAGTCCTCGCCAACCGACATGCTGTTCTACGCGAACTACGAGTCGATTGTCGACGATGTCACACACGGCCTGGCCCAGACCTTTGTGAAATTCACCGTCGCCCTGCCTTGATCAAGTTGCCAGGTGCTTTCGCACCTGGTTCCTGTCGCCCGGATCTCACTCGGTCACTCCTCATGTCACTCTTCTCCCACACCTCGGTGCGCCTGGGCTGCCTGCTGGCGCTTGTCTGCACGCTTGGCAACGCCCATGCCGCCCTGACCATCAGCAGCACCCGTATCGTCTACAACAGCGACAAGCGCAGTGCGTCAGTGGTCATTGCCAACCCAGGCAAGCAACCCTATGCGGCCCAGGCCTGGGTCAACACCGCAGCCGATGACACCATTACCGCAGTACCCTTCGCCACTGCCCCGAACCTGTTCCGCCTGAACCCCGGCAAGGAACAGACCGTTCATATCAGCGGACTGCCCAACGACCTGCCACAGGACCGCGAATCGCTGTTCTTCTTCAACCTGCAGGAAATCCCCCAGGCGGTCGGCGATCAGGGCAACGCCCTGAACGTCGCCCTGCGCACACGCATCAAGCTGTTCTACCGACCAAGCCAGGTCAGCGGTGACCCCGTCCGCCGCCTGACCGACCTGCAAATCCACAGGACCATGCTTGACGGCGTTGCGCACCTGCGCATCCACAACCCCACCCCCTACCACTACACCTTCAACCGCCTGGAGGCGGTCAACGGCAAGCAGAACCGCCCGCTGGCCAACGCCGACATGCTTGCGCCCCTGAGCGAACAGCTGTTTGTCCTGCCCACGGCCGCCAAGCAGGTACTGGTCAGCATCATCAACGACTACGGCGGCACCAGCGAGCC
This sequence comes from Pseudomonas sp. B13(2017), assembly GCF_002113245.1. Classification (NCBI taxonomy): domain Bacteria; kingdom Pseudomonadati; phylum Pseudomonadota; class Gammaproteobacteria; order Pseudomonadales; family Pseudomonadaceae; genus Pseudomonas; species Pseudomonas sp. B13(2017). The sequence goes on along the minus strand of NZ_NEJX01000010.1, from coordinate 199,581 downwards.
CTTGATCCTGCCTGTTCACGACGCGCCCTGACACCGATCGGCACGCTCCAGGAGCACCCGTATGCCCAATTTCCCCCTTTGCCGCGGCCGTCAACGCTTACGCCGCGCTTGCCTGCTGCTGGCCGCCTTACCCGCTGCAGTGGCCTTCGCCGAGCCAGAAACACCCGGCGAAATCGACTTCCAGGCCGGCTTCATGTTCCAGCACCCAGACCAACCGGCCAACAGCGCGCAACTGGCCCTGCGCCTGCTGGCGAGCACGGTCGACCTTGCACCCGGTACCTACCGGGTCGAGCTGTCGGTCAATCTCGAATACGTGGGCCAGCGCGAAATCGCGTTCGAACTCGACAGCAGCGGCGACCGCTTGCAGCCCTGCCTCTCGCCTGCCTTGCTCGGTGAACTGGGCCTGCGCCTGGATGCCCTGCCAGACCCGGCACTGCTCGAACAACCCTGCCTCGACTTGCCAGCCGTGGTCCCTGGTGCCCGCGTGGACTTTGACGGCAGCCGGCTGCGGCTGGCGGTGTCGATCCCGCAGATTGCCCTGCGCCGTGACATCCGCGGGCAAGTCGACCCCGCGCTGTGGGACAGCGGTATCACCGCCGCTTTCGTCAACTACCAGGCCTCGACCTTGCAGGGCCAGAGCCGAGGGCAGGGGCGCTTCGACAGCCACGACCTGTACCTGCACAGTGGCGTGAACCTGGGCGACTGGCGCTTGCGCAGCAGCCAGACGTGGCGCCAGGACAGCCAGGGCCACAGCGAATGGACCCGGGCCTATACCTATGCACAAACCGACCTGCCCGGCACCTGGGGTAACCTGACCATCGGCGAAACCTTCACCGACAGCGATGTCTTTCGCGGCATACCGGTCACAGGCGTGCGCCTGGCTTCGGACTTCGACATGCTGCCCGACACCCATCGCAGCTACGCCCCGACCATTCGCGGCGTGGCCCAGACACGGTCCAGACTGGAGATCTGGCAAAACGGCTACCCGCTCTATTCCACCTACGTCAGCCCGGGTCCCTATGCCATCGATGATCTGGCAGTCGGCGGCACCGGCGAACTGGAAGTGGTACTGACCGAGGCCGATGGGCAGGTCCGCCGCTTCATCCAACCCTATGCCAATATCGGCAACCTGCTGCGCCCGGGCGTGGCGCGCTACAGCACCACTGCCGGGCGCTACAACCCCACTGGCGATCTGCTGACGCCGCCGTTGTGGCAAGGCACCGCAGCGCTCGGCACGGCCTGGAATACCACCCTGTATGGTGGCCTGATGGCCAGCGAAGGCTACCAGGCAGAAGCACTGGGTATCGCACGCGACCTGGGCAGCCTCGGCGCGGTGTCATTCGATGTGACCCACTCGACCAGTGAGTTCGCCGGCCTGCAAGGCAGCGACCTCGACGGCCTGAGCTATTCGTTCAAGTACAGCAAGACCTTCACTGCCGGCACCAACCTGCGCTTCGCCGGCTATCGCTATTCCACCGAAGGTTACCGCGACTTCGACCAGTGGGTACGCCAGCGCAGCCACGACCAGCAGTTTCGCGGCGGCCAACGCCGACGCCTGGAAGCCTCGCTGTACCAGACGTTTGGCGAGCGTAGCTCGGTGAGCCTGAACCTGACGCAACAGGACTACTGGCAACGTCAGGATGTCGAGCGCCAGTTCCAGGTTAACCTCAGCACATCGCACGGCGGTATCAGCTACCACCTGTATGCCTCGCAGTCACTGCAGGACAACGGCTACGGCAAGGACCGCCAGATCGGCCTGAGCCTGTCTTTTCCGCTGGCATTCGGCCGCCGCAGCAACATGAGCATGAACACCCAGCAAACGCGCAATGGCTCCCGGCAGCAGGCCAATCTGACCGGCAGCTACGACGAGCAGTTGAGCTACCACCTCAGCGCCAGCCGCAATGAACGCCAACAGCACGACTTCACGGTTGGCGCCGGCTACCAGACGGCACACGCCACCCTGGGTGCCGGGCTGAGCAAGGGCGAGGACTACCACAGCCTGTCATTGAGTGCCAACGGCGCCTTGCTGGCACATGCGGACGGCATCGAGACAGGCCCATACCTGGGTGAAACCATTGCCCTGGTGCAAGTACCCGACATCGCCGATGTGGGTTTGCAGAACGCCGCGGCAGTGCGCACCAACGACAAGGGTTATGCGCTGCTCCCCTACCTGCGCCCCTACAAAAGCAACTCGCTGGTGCTGAACACCGACCGCCTGGGGCCAGATGTGGAGATTGACAACGGTACGGCCCAGGTAATCCCACGCCGTGGCGCTGTAGTGAAGGCCACGTTCCAGGCCCGTCGGGTAAACCGTATTGTGCTGACCACCGTGCTGCCCAATGGCCAGCCCCTGCCGCTCGGCGCCCAGCTGATGGACAGCGCTGGCGAAATGCTCGCCACGGTTGGCCAGGCTGGCCAGGCCATCCTGATCACCGGCCTGGAAGCCCAGCAGGTTACCGCTCACTGGGGCGAGGACGCTGCGCCCCGCTGTAGCCTGCAACTGGACCCTGCCGCAGTGCCTGTCACCCAGGGTTACCGCATGCAAACCCTGACGTGCCTTTGACTATCCCATCTCGCAATGCGCTACGTGGCGAATACGTTCGCTGCGTGGCACCAGGATCGCACACATGAAACTTCTTCGTTATGCCGCGCGCATTGGCCTGCTGGCTTCGCTCACCTTGCACGCTGCCCCCGCGCTGGCCCTCGCGGACCCGAACAATTATTGCATCTGGCGCGGGACAGGTAGCCCACCCATGGTGTTCACGCGCAACCTGAACACCGTTCACATTGCCAGAGATGCACCAAAGGGCAGCGTTATCGGTGAGGTCAAAGGCGGCTTCACGATTGTCGACGGGAGCTCCAGTCTGGACCTGCGCTGCGTCAGCCTCGACGGAAAGCCTGCAACCCCCATGCGCTACAGGTTCGTAGCTGAAAGCGTTCTCCTCGACCCCTTGCCACCGTTCGAGGATGGCCACGTGCTCAAGACCAACGTCGAAGGCATCGGTGCCAGGGTAGAGCTTTCAGTCCCATTCAACGGCACTGCAAAAAACTACTTCGACCCGGATCAGGGCCACACCGTGGTTCCCTTCAGCTCCAGCCTGAACCGGCCGAACGGCTTGGGGGTCGAGGTGGGTGGCGTGCTGTACAACGATATAACCCTGATAAAGACCGGCGACATCGCGCCAGGGGTGCATGCTGTCGATTCCTTGTTATTCCGCAGCTTTCAGGACTTCGATGGCATTGGCGAAGTGTTCCAGTACCGGGTTGCCGCCACCGTCGTTCAGGCACAGTGCCAGATCGCCGGCGACCCGGTAAAACCCAATCCGGTAGACTTGGGGTCATGGGAGCGCAGCGACTTTACCGGCCCGCCATTCACCACCCCTACCGCAGCCTTCGAGATTGCCCTGACCAGTTGTCAGACCGACCCGGCAGGCCTTACACAGGTGTCCATCGAACTGGATCCGACCAATGGTTCACGCCCACTCGACCCGGAAAACGGCGTAATGAGCCTGAGCAACGATGACACCGGCACCGCCGGTATCGCCATACAAGTGGTCAAAGATGGTAGCCCGATGCCTCTGAAGCGCGAGGTCAAGCTGCTGCCGATCAGCCCTGGCAACATGGCCCTGAGGTTTGGCGCCCATTTCATTCAAACCGGCGCACACGTCAAGGCCGGTAAAGCCGAAGGTGCGGTGAAGTTCACCTTGCGTTACCGATGAAATGCTCCCGGCACCTGTTGCAGGTGCCGGGAAAGCTCCGGGCATCAATCGCTGAGGGTACCGCTCAAAATGTCCTTGGCATCGTATATATAGTGCTGAACTTCATCGTCACGCTGCGCCTTGATCAGCTGGTTGAGTGCGTTGTAGGTCATCTTGAGACCCTGGCCATCATCGGTCATGTTGCCATAATCGTCATACTCCAGTTCGAATGCCTGAGGTGGAGCATCTGCAGGATCATGCGTATAACCTGTAAGTTGCGCCGGATCGTCAGCATTCTCGAATTGATACTTGGTCCTGTGCAGCTTCTTGTCGGTATCCCTCGTCGTCAGTGTTGTGATGTTGTTGACTGCGTCGAACCCGAATATCTGGTTGTAAATCTTGAATGGTGAACATGTCGCTGGAAAAGACTATATGGTGGATACCGGTGATGCATCTCCCATCGAAGTGGAAATTCCTTGGTCCGACATCGAAAAAGCAGGCAATGCCGCCGCCCTGCCCGTGCATTACGCAATCAGTGACAAGGACGGCCGTAACGCCCAAAACGCGCCTGCAACCGAGGTTAAAGTCGAGGCGGTAATCGTTGTTGCACCCAAGCCTGAGTTCTTGGGCTTGAACCAAGATAATGGCCGCTTGGTCTGCAAGTCGCTGAAAGACCCAGACAATCCGACAGCTCCTCCCGCCTTCCGCCTGCAAGTGCCAGACTTGAGCAAGTTCAATCTATCGGCAGGTGCAGAGATAACACTGATTTGGCGACTTTATTGGGGGAGACTGGTGATACCCCGCTCCCCCGGAACATGTGAAAGAAGAAATAGTAAAAATTGATGCTGACCACCCTGTTACCGGCTTTGTATGGCGCATCGAGCCTTACGAAAAACATATTCTACCGATCTACGAGGACGTAGATGGCCGACGCAGGGGCCGTGGAAGGGGGTTCTATTCATTCACTTACCAATCCACGAAAGTCAGCTCTGCACCGTTTGATACCGTGGTGAATATTGGTGGGGCTGGTGGAACATGTGAAATTTGAGGCGGCTTGAAATATCGGGTGCATAAAGTCTTGCACCCGATTTTCTCTACTCAGCCAAATCATTGATCAGACTTTTCCTACATAAAACACCGGGAATTCCGACTAAGGTGCCTGCAGATTCCATCTGCATCACTTAAGTTCGAGGAAGAGACCATGATGAACGCCTGCATCCATCCTGGGCGATATACGGCTATAGCCGTGGCCATAGCCTCTGCCAGCGCCATGTTGCTGTTCAGCAACACCGCCGAGGCCGCTATTCCCATTACCAAAGATACGGTGATCGATAGCGCTGCACCCCTCGACAGCTATCACGTGCATGGCGCCAAACTTACCGCCAACGGCGCTGTCACCAATGAGATCGACGGCGAAAAGGGCTCGACCCTGGAGTTGAACGGCACCACCGTGACCGGGGCCGGTGGTGCCAGTGGCATGACACTGGACGGCACCACCGCCACCCTTCGTGACAGTACGATAAGCGGGCCCAGAAACCAGGGCATCAGTGCCCGCGGTGGCTCACAGGTCACTGCTCTGACTAGCCGGATCAGTGGCGCGCTGCGGGGTGCCACCCTGAACGCAAGCAGCTTGACACTGGAAAACAGCGAACTGCGTGGTACCAACAGCACAGCCCAGGGCGCAGTGTTGATGGGCGGCACGCTGAATGCGCGCAACAGCATCATCAGCGGTGGCCAGGAAGGCATCAGCGTTACCAATGTCCGTGGCCAAGCCTCCGGGCCGAGCAGCATCGTGCTGGACGGTACTAGTGTTATCGGTGAGCGCGGTTCTGCCATCGTGGTCGGCGCTGGGGCTGGCAACCCGGTCAACGCCAGCATCGACATCCTCAATGGCTCGACCTTGAGCGCCGGCAGCGGCCCCCTGGTGTCGATTGCCGCTGACGGCAACGCCACGCTGAGGGTCAGCGCCAGCCACCTGGTGGGCGACATCGTTGCCGAACAGGGCGGGCGCGCCGATCTCACCCTGGAAAACGGCAGCACCCTCAAGGGCAACCTGGAAAACATCGAGAAACTGACCATCAACAGCCAGGCCGAGTGGACGCTGAGCCGTGACGCCAAACTCAACGACCTGGCCATGAACGGCGGGGCCATCCGGCTCGGTGCCGCAGCAGGCGACTTCAATACCCTGTCGGTAGCCAACCTTGAAGGCAGCGGCAAGTTCATCATGGATGTCAAATTCGACACTGGCGAAGCCGACCATCTGCAGGTTACCGGGCACGCCACCGGCAACCACCAGCTGCTGGTCAGCAGCAGCGGCAGCGACCCGCAGGCCGAAAGCAGCCTGCATCTGGTGCACACCGCCAGCGGCGATGCGCAGTTTTCGCTGGAAGGGGGGCCAGTAGACCTCGGCGCCTACTCCTACAGCCTGAAACAGAGTGCAGACGGCAACGACTGGTACCTCGACACCACCACCCGCACCGTCAGCCCCGGCACGCAAACCCTGCTGGGGTTGTTCAACAGTGCCCCGACCGTGTGGTATGGCGAACTCACGACCCTGCGCAGCCGCATGGGTGAAATCCGCCGCGACACCGGCAAGACCGGTGCGTGGATGCGCAGCTATGGCAACAAGTTCAACGTGTCCTCCAGCGCTGGCACAGGCTACCAGCAAACTCAGCAAGGCCTGTCGTTTGGTGCCGACACCCCGCTGCCGCTGGGCGATGGCAACTGGCTTGCCGGGGTAACTGCCGGCTACAGCAACTCTGACCTCAACCTGCCTCGCGGTGCCTCGGGCAAGGTCGACAGCTACCATGTCGGTGCCTATGCAACCTGGCTGCAACCGCAAAACGGTTACTACCTGGACGCGGTGGCCAAGTTCAACCGCTACCAGAACCAGGCCGATGTACGCCTGAGCGATGGCAAGCAGGCCAAAGGGGACTACGACAGCAATGGGTTTGGCGCTTCGGTGGAATTCGGCCGCCACCTGCGCCTGGCCAATGACTACTTCATCGAACCCTACGGGCAGCTTTCGGCAATGGCCGTGCAAGGCCAGAGCATAACCCTGGACAACGGCATGCGTGGCCATGGCGACAGTGCCCGCTCGCTGCAGGCGAAACTGGGCTCGGTAGCTGGCCGTGACTTCGATCTGGGCCGGGGCCGCAGCGTGCAACCTTACCTGAAGGCGGCGTTGGCCCACGAGTTTGCTCAGAACAACGACGTCAAGGTCAACGACAACACGTTCAAGAACGACCTGTCCGGCTCGCGCGCAGAGTTTGGCGCAGGTGTATCCGTGGCCTGGGCCGAGCAGTGGCAGGCACATGCCGAGTTCGACTACAGCCACGGCGAAAAGATAGAACAGCCTTGGGGCGTAAGTGCCGGGCTGCGTTACAGCTGGTAATACACGAATACGGGGAGGCATTTGCCTCCCCTTTTTATTGAGGAGTTACCCCATGACAGCTTCAAGATCCCCCTCCTCCCCTCCTGAAGCCGACATTGCCATGCCGTGATAGCGACAAACAGGCATTCGGCCGATAGGCTGCTGCGCTACAGAAATGATGGCCAAAAAAAAAAGCCACTCTCGAAAGAGTGGCTTTTTTAAATTGGAGCGGGAAACGAGACTCGAACTCGCGACCCCGACCTTGGCAAGGTCGTGCTCTACCAACTGAGCTATTCCCGCATTGTGAAGCTTTACCGCTATCGGCGTGAAGCGCCTTGAAGACCTTCACCACCACTGCACCGCATAGACGCCACAGCATTTAAACTGGAGCGGGAAACGAGACTCGAACTCGCGACCCCGACCTTGGCAAGGTCGTGCTCTACCAACTGAGCTATTCCCGCAAATGGCGTCCCCTAGGGGACTCGAACCCCTGTTACCGCCGTGAAAGGGCGGTGTCCTAGGCCACTAGACGAAGGGGACACACAACACTTTTCAGTGCACCAGATTTGAACCTCACGATTCAGCCTGGATTTTCTTTTCCTGCCCCGCCCTTAGGCGCTGCCGGAGAAACTGGAGCGGGAAACGAGACTCGAACTCGCGACCCCGACCTTGGCAAGGTCGTGCTCTACCAACTGAGCTATTCCCGCAATTTGGCGTCCCCTAGGGGACTCGAACCCCTGTTACCGCCGTGAAAGGGCGGTGTCCTAGGCCACTAGACGAAGGGGACACGCTGCTGGCATTACTGCCTGCTTTCACTCCCTGCCGCGTTTCGCTGTGTGCTTTACGCTGCAAGTGGCGCGCATTCTATGGATGGTTCGGACAGGCGTCAACCCCTTTGTAGAAATTTATTTAAATCAATGACTTCCGGGTGAGTTGGGGTGCAGATGCGGGAGGGGTTGCCGATATAGAGAGAGGCAATCCTGTGCCGGCCCTTTCGCGGCTAAAGCAGCTCCCACAGGGACCGTGCGCAGCTTGAAGGCAGCGCCGTACCTGTGGGAGCGGCTTTAGCCGCGAAAGGGCCAGTACAGGCATATAGCCGCTATTCGCCCCTCGGCAAACTCACTACACTCAAAGCTGTAATTCTTCTTCAATGAGGCATTAACGGTGACACCACTTCTGATCACCCTGCTCATCGTGGCGGGTATCGCGTTGCTGATCGTGATCGGCTACCTAAACAATGTGGTCGAGAACGGCAAGCTCGAGCGCGCCCGGATGAAGGTCGAGCTGGCCGACCGCCTGCGCCGCTGTGGCGAAATCACCGAGACCTTCCCCGGCCAGTTCATGACCCCGGCGCTGAAGTTGCTGCTGACCCGCCTGGAGCTCAACCTCAACCAGCGTCAACTGGCGATGGACAAGCACAATGCCGAGATCAAGGCGCGCATCGCCGAACTGGAGAGGCTGATTGCCCAAGGCGGGCAGATTCCGGTAAACAACCCGCCCAACCCGATCCAGACCGAGATCAAGGCCAAGGATGTCCGCTTCCTGCTGGAGGCGTTGCACAACCAGGTGACCCGCGCCGCCCAGGAGGGCTTCCTGCCCACGCCCGAGGCCAAGCAATGGATCAAGGAAATCCGCCATATCCTGGTGCTGCTGCATATCGAGTTCTTCAACAACCTCGGCCAGCAAGCTTTGCAGCAGAACCAGCCAGGCCAGGCGCGCCTGGCCTTCGAGCGCGGCGTGCAGTACCTGCGCAAGCAGCCGGAGCCGAAGGTATATGAAGAGCAGCTGACGTACCTGGAGAAGCTGCTGGCCCGGGCCAACGCCCAGGTGCTGGACCGCATGGCCCCGGCGGAGGACGAGCAGAATGAACTGACCCAGGGGCTCAAGACCGATGAGGAAGAGACCTGGAAGAAGAAGGTGATGTACGACTGATGCTTCAACCTGTACCGGCCTCTTCGCGGGCTTGCCCGCTCCCACAGGTAAATCACTGCCTTTGAGGCTTGCGATTATCCTGTGGGAGCGGGCAAGCCCGCGAAGAGGCCGGTACAGGCAACAAATATCAGCAGTCGGTCAGCTCCAGAAAAATCGCCGCCAACCGCTCCAACCCCACCTGATCCGCCTCACTGAAGCGCCCAAGCTTCGGGCTGTCCAGGTCCAGCACACCAATCAACCTGCCCTCCTTCACCAGCGGGATCACCAGCTCGCTGTTGGACGCGCTGTCACAGGCAATGTGCCCCGGGAACGCATGCACGTCCTCTACCCGCTGGGTCTGCCGGGTGGCCGCTGCCGCCCCGCACACGCCCTTGCTGAACGGGATGCGCACGCACGCCACCTGGCCCTGGAACGGGCCCAGCACCAGTTCTTCGTTGCGGTTGAGGTAGAACCCCGCCCAGTTCAGGTCGTCCACCTGGTTATAGAGGAATGCCGAAAACTGCGCGGCATTGGCGATGAAGTCACGCTCGTCGGCAAACAGCGCCTGCACTTGCGCCGCCAGCAGGTTGTAGCCGTCGAGGCCGGCGCCACTGGCATTGAGGTCGATCATTTACTTTTGCTCCAGCAATTGCAGCCCGACCCAGTAGCGGGCGAACTGATAGGCACAACGGCCATTACGGTTACCGCGGCCGGTGGCCCAGCGCACGGCGAGGATGTCGAGTTCTTCGCTGCGCTGCCAGGCCAGGCCGGCAGACTGCGCGAGTTGGCCGATCCAGTGCTCGACCACGTTCAGGAAGTGTTCCTGGGTGAAGGGGTAGAACGACAGCCACAGGCCAAAACGGTCGGACAGGGCAATCTTGTCTTCCACCGCTTCACTGGGGTGCAGCTCGCCGTCCACGCGCTTCCAGTTCTCGTTGTCGCTCTCCTTCTCCGGCACCAGGTGGCGGCGGTTGGAGGTGGCGTACAGCAGCACGTTGTCGGGGGCCTGCTCGAGCGAGCCGTCGAGCACGCTCTTGAGCACCCGGTAGTCGCCCTCCCCGGCTTCGAACGACAGGTCGTCGCAGAACAGGATGAAGCGCTGCGGCAGCTTCTGCAGCTGCTCGACCACCCGTGGCAGGTCGGCCAGGTGGTCGCGTTCGATTTCGATCAGGCGCAGGCCGGCACCCGCGTGCTCGGCCAGCAGGGCCCGCACCAGCGACGACTTGCCGGTGCCGCGCGAGCCCCACAGCAGTGCATGGTTGGCCGGCATGCCGTTGATGAACTGATGGGTGTTGCGGCCCAGCTGGTCACGCTGCTGGTCGACGCCGATCAGGTCGCTGAGGCGGATGTCCAGGCTGACTTCCAGCGGCAGCAGGTAGCCGCTGCGGCCATCGCGCTGCCAGCGCGCGGCCAGGGTGGTGGCCCAGTCGATGTTCGGGCGCTGGGCCGGCAACAGGGGTTCGAGGCGGGCCAGTACCGATTCGGCGCGGTCCAGGAAAGCAATCAAGCGAGCGTCCATGACGACTCCTACGAATTTCAGTTTTTTGGGGCCGCTGCGCGCCCCTTCGCGGGCTTGCCCGCTCCCACAGGTACACTGCAAATCTCGAGGGCAGTGATATACCTGTGGGAGCGGGCAAGCCCGCGAAGGGGCGCAAAGCGGCCCCCGCTTGGCAATCAACTGAAATGAACAGACAGACCCACCAGCAGCCGGGGCTATTCGGCTATGCTTGCGCAGCGCAAGGGACGTGAAACCGGCTCGGGACACATGGATATCAAGTTCACCAATCGCCTGTCATACAAGCAAGCCCGGTTGACAGTCCTGGTCGGCTTCATCCTGGGAACATTGCTCAGTCTCATCCAGATCGGCATCGATTATGCCAGCGAAGACGCGTCCATCAACCGTGAAGTGCGCGCCTTGCTGCAAATCAGCCATAACCCGGCCTCGCGCATCGCCTACAACATCGACTCGGAACTGGCCCTGGAGCTGACCCGCGGCCTGCTGCAATCGCCGGCGATCATCCGTGCGCGGCTGATCGACAACAACGAAACAGTACTGGCCGACGTCGAACGGCCGCGCCTGCAGGACCGCTACCGGCCGCTCAGCGACTTCCTGTTCGGCGACCAGCGCCAGTTCAAGGAACGCCTGTACCTGACCCACATGCCCGAGGAATACCTCGGCACCTTGTACCTGGAGGTGGACACCTACGCCTTCGGCAGCCGCTTTCTCGACCGTGCCGGCATCACCCTGCTAAACGGTTTCGCCCGCAGCCTGGTGCTGACCGGCATCCTCCTGGCGCTGTTCTACATGATGCTGACCAAGCCGCTGGTGACGGTGATCGGCGCGCTCAGCGGCAGCGACCCGCGCAAGCCCCGGCAAACCCGCGTGGCCTGCCCGCACGGCCACGAACACGACGAGATCGGCGTACTGGTGAAGGTCGCCAACCAGCAGTTCGTCAGCATGGCCACCGAGATCGAGCAGCGGCGCACCGCGGAAAACCGCCTGACCCAGTACCTCAACGAGCTGGAAGATATCGTCTCGGCACGCACCAACGAGCTGAAGGCCAGCAACAGCAGCCTGAGCCTGTCCAACCAGGAGCTGGAAGAAGCCCGCCGCCGGGCGCTGGACATGGCCCAGGCGCGCGCCGCCTTCCTCGCCAACATGAGCCACGAAATCCGTACCCCGCTCAACGGCATGCTCGGCATGATCGCCCTTGCCCTCGACAGCCCGCTGCCCAGCGAGCAACGCCAGCAGCTGGCGATAGCCCATGACTCGGGCAAGGTGCTGGTGGAGTTGCTCAACGATATTCTCGACCTGTCCAAGTTCGATGCCGGCCAGCTGGAGCTGGAGCGCATTCCGTTCGACATGGGCTCGATGGTCGAGGACACTGCCAACCTGCTGTCGCAGAACACCGCGCAAAGCGTGGAGCTGACCTGCCTGATCGCCCGCGACTTCCCCAGCAGCGTGCTCGGCGACCCCACGCGGGTACGGCAGATCGTCAGCAACCTGCTGTCCAACGCCCTCAAGTTCACCCGCTTCGGTCGCGTGGATGTGCGCCTGGCGACCATCGTCGGCGGTGTGCGCCTGGAAGTGCGCGACACCGGCATCGGCATCCCCGAAGAAGCCCAGGCGCGGATCTTCCAGCCGTTCACCCAGGCCGGCGCCGGCATCACCCGCCAGTACGGCGGCACCGGCCTGGGCCTGGCGCTGACACGCAACCTGTGCAAGGCCATGCAGGGCCACCTGCATATCAAGTCCGACCCGGGCTTCGGCAGCCGCTTCACCGCCGAGCTGCCGCTGGCCGTGCACACCGAAGCCATCCCGCCGGCACCGTTGCACGGGCGCGTGGCTGCGCTGAGCGCGGCCGGCAGCGGGCTCGATGAACTGTTGCAGGACCTTTTGCCCGCCTGGGGCCTTGCCTATCAGCACCATGACAGCAGCGCGGGGCTGGACGCCACGGCCATTGACCTGCTGATCACCGACAGCCTGGACCAGCTGTTCGAACTGCGCCCGGCACTGAAGACACCGATCCTGCTGGTGACCGCCTACGGCAACTTCCTGCCCAGCGAACAGTCGGTCACCCTCGCCCCCCTGCACCAGCTGGCCCGGCCGCTGGCGCGCAACGCCCTGTACCAGACCTTGCGCCGCACCTTGCAGGGCCACGAGCCCGAACACCCGCTGGCCACCCCGGCCATCACCCTGGAACAAGGCCGCGCGCGCATCCTGCTGGTGGAGGACAACCCGGTGAACCAGCTGGTGGCCAAGGGCATGCTGGCCAAGCTCGGTTGCCAGGTACAGCTGGCCACCCAGGGCGCCGAGGCCCTGGAGCTACTGGAACAGGACGAATTCGACCTGGTACTGATGGACTGCAACATGCCGGTGATGGACGGCTACGAGGCCAGCCGGCGCATCCGCCAGAGCGGCCGCTGGCCCGACCTGCCGATCGTCGCCCTCACGGCCAACGCCATGCCCGAGGAGCGCGAGCGCTGCCGGGCAGCGGGCATGAACGACTACCTGGCCAAGCCGTTCCGCCGTGAAGAGCTGCTGGCGCTGGTCGACCACTGGGTGCCGGTCAACGGCTGAGCAGGCGCTCGATGTCCGCTTCCAGGGCCTGCGGCTTGGTGGTGGGGGCGTAGCGCGTTACCTGGCCAGAGGCCGGGTCGACCAGGAACTTGGTGAAGTTCCACTTGATCTTCTGGCTGCCCAGAATGCCCGGGGCGCGCTGCTTGAGTTCGACGAACAGCGGGTGGCTGCCGGGGCCGTTGACCTCGACCTTGCGAAACAGCGGGAAGCTCACGCCGAAATTGCGCTCGCAGAACTGGGCAATTTCCCGCGCATCGCCCGGCTCCTGCTTGCCGAACTGGTTGCAGGGGAAGCCCAGCACCACCAGGCCGCGTGCGCGATAGGCCTGCCACAGTTGCTCCAGGCCCTTGTACTGCGGGGTAAAGCCGCACTGGCTGGCGGTATTGACCACCAGCAGCGCCTTGCCAGGGAAGTCGCCGAGCTTCTTGTGCTCGCCGCCCAGGGTCACACAGGGGATGTCCAGTATCGATCCAGCCATGGTCGGGCTCCGGTCAGTCGCGCGGGCGCAGGTCGATGCACACCGAGTTGATGCAGTAGCGCAGGCCGGTCGGTGGCGGGCCATCGGGGAACACGTGGCCCAGGTGCGCATCGCAGCGGGCACAGGTGACTTCGGTGCGGATCATGCCGTGGGAGGTGTCGCGGATCTCGATCATCGCGCTTTCCTCGATGGGCGCGTAGAAGCTCGGCCAGCCGCAGCCGGAATCGAACTTGGTCTGCGCATCGAACAGTGCCAGGCCGCAGCAGATGCAATGGTAGATGCCGTCGCGGCGCTCGCTGTTGTACTTGCCGCTGAACGGCCGCTCGGTGCCCTTGAGGCGGCACACCTGGTACTGCTCGGGGTCGAGCATCGACCGCCATTGTTCCAGGGTTTTCTCGATCTTTTGCATGTAGGGACCTCGGCAGGCTGAATTTCACTGCGCACCGTCTTTTCCGGGGCGCGGGTGGCACGTATATTAGTTGGCTTCGTGTGCCAGGCGTTCAGTCTGGCACCCGCTTCCTGCCCTTTCAAACCTTTCGGCGGGGCGTAGCGCGTTTTCTCAATCGGGATCCCATCATGCAGTTCAGCAAATCGAACAAGCTCGCCAATGTCTGCTACGACATTCGCGGCCCAGTGCTCAAGCACGCCAAGCGCCTGGAAGAGGAAGGCCACCGCATCCTCAAGCTGAACATCGGCAACCCGGCGCCGTTTGGCTTCGAGGCGCCTGACGAAATTCTCCAGGATGTGATCCGCAACCTGCCCACCGCGCAGGGCTACAGCGACTCCAAGGGCCTGTTCAGCGCGCGCAAGGCGGTGATGCAGTACTGCCAGCAGAAGCAGATCGAAGGCGTCGGCATCGAGGACATCTACCTGGGTAACGGTGTGTCCGAGCTGATCGTGATGTCGATGCAGGCGCTGCTCAACAACGGCGACGAAGTGCTGATCCCGGCCCCCGACTACCCGCTGTGGACCGCCGCGGTGAGCCTGGCCGGCGGCAAGCCGGTGCACTACCTGTGCGACGAGCAGGCCGACTGGTTCCCCGACCTTGAGGACATCAAGGCCAAGATCACCCCGAACACCAAGGCCCTGGTGATCATCAACCCGAACAACCCGACCGGCGCGGTGTACTCCAAAGAGCTGCTGCTGGGCATGCTGGAATTGGCCCGCCAGCACAACCTGGTGGTGTTCTCCGACGAGATCTACGACAAGATCCTGTACGACGAAGCCGTGCACATCAGCACCGCCTCGCTGGCCCCCGACCTGCTGTGCCTGACTTTCAACGGCCTGTCCAAGTCGTACCGGGTGGCGGGCTTCCGTTCCGGCTGGCTGATCATCTCCGGGCCCAAGCACCACGCGCAAAGCTACATCGAAGGCATCGACATGCTGGCCAACATGCGCCTGTGCGCCAACGTGCCGGCCCAGCATGCCATCCAGACCGCGCTGGGCGGCTACCAGAGCATCAACGACCTGGTGCTGCCACCGGGCCGCCTGCTGGAGCAGCGCAACCGCACCTACGAACTGCTGAACGACATCCCGGGCGTGAGCTGCGTGAAGCCGATGGGTGCGCTGTATGCATTCCCGAAGATCGACCCGAAGGTTTGCCCGATTCACAACGACGAGAAGTTCGTGCTCGACCTGCTGCTGTCGGAGAAGCTGCTGATCGTTCAGGGCACGGCGTTCAACTGGCCGTGGCCGGACCACTTCCGCGTGGTCACCTTGCCGCGGGTGGATGACCTGGAGGCGGCGATTGGCCGGATCGGGAATTTCCTGCGGACTTATTCGCAGTAAGTACCGACCTCATCGCCGGCAAGCCAGCTCCCACAGGATCTCCACAGGCCTGAAGATTGTGGGGTCCCTGTGGGAGCTGGCTTGCCGGCGATGGACTGCAACGCAGCCCCCAAAATCCCATGGAATGTTTCTTACATCCTGCAACGCTCTATCCCACAGCCCCCGCGCCATCCTCTGCCATACTCCGCCATACACAGTTTGAAATAGTCGCCCGATTGAATCGGCACGGCCGGCACCTTATATACCCCGCAGTAAGCGACAATTCATCCGTCAGGAGAACGTAACAACCATGATGCGCATTCTGTTGTTTGTAGCCACCAACCTCGCGGTGGTGCTGGTTGCAAGCATTACCCTGAGCCTGTTCGGTTTCAACGGGTTCATGGCCGCCAACGGGGTCGACCTGAACCTCAGCAGCCTGCTGGTGTTCTGCGCCGTGTTCGGCTTTGCCGGCTCCCTCGTCTCGCTGTTCATCTCCAAGTGGATGGCGAAGATGACCACCGGCACCCAGATCATCAGCCAGCCGCGCACCCGCCACGAACAGTGGCTGCTGCAAACGGTCGAAGAGCTGTCCCGTGAAGCGGGCATCAAGATGCCCGAGGTGGGTATCTTCCCGGCGTACGAGGCCAACGCCTTCGCCACTGGCTGGAACCGCAACGACGCACTGGTAGCCGTGTCCCAGGGCCTGCTGGAGCGTTTCTCGCCCGATGAAGTGCGGGCAGTGCTGGCCCACGAGATCGGCCACGTGGCCAACGGCGACATGGTCACCCTGGCGCTGGTGCAAGGCGTGGTGAACACCTTCGTGATGTTCTTCGCACGCATCATCGGCAACTTCGTCGACAAGGTGATCTTCAAGAACGAAGAAGGCCAGGGCATTGCCTACTACGTGGCGACCATCGTTGCCGAGCTGATCCTGGGCATTCTGGCCAGCATGATCGTGATGTGGTTCTCGCGCCGCCGCGAATACCGCGCCGACGAAGCCGGTGCACAGCTGGCCGGTACCGCGGCGATGATCGGCGCCCTGCAGCGCCTGCGCGTGGAGCAAGGCCTGCCGGTGCACATGCCCGACACCATGAAGGCCTTCGGCATCAATGGTGGCCTGAAGCACGGCCTGGCCGGGCTGCTGATGAGCCACCCGCCGCTGGAAGACCGTATCGAGGCCCTGCGCCGTCGCGGTTGATCCAACCGGTAAAAACAAAGGGCGACTTCGGTCGCCCTTTTTTGTACACCTGTGCCGGCCTCTTCGCGGGCTCGCCCGCTCCCACAGGTTCACCACATACCTTGAGGATTGTGCAGTACCTGTGGGAGCGGGTTCACCCGCGAAAGGGCCGGTGCAGGCTACACACCTGTCATCGGCTGACCCGGTAAACCCGCTCCAACAAACTGGAAGCTCCGGCCTGCAGGAACTTCGGGCTTTCCTCAATCACCTCCACAGCCCCCAGCTCATCCACCTGCCACCCGGCAAACCCTTGCCGCAGCTCCTCATCCCCCACCGAAAACGGCGGCCCGCCCAGCAAAGCCTGGTCATAATCCAGAGTCACCACCACCCCCTGGCAACCCGCCGGCAGCAAGCTCGACAACAGCTGCATGTACGCCCCACGCATCTGCGGCGGCAGTGCAATCACCGCCGCCCGGTCATAAAGCCCCGCGCAGTCACCGACGTCCCCTGCCTGCAACGCAAAGAAATCCCCACACCAGAGCTCAACGTCACCACTGCGCCAAACCTCGAAAGCCCCGCGCTGTTGCACCTCGGCTTCAAGCCCATGCTCGCAAAAGAATGCCTCCACCGCCCGCCGCGACAGCTCTACGCCCAACACGCGGTACCCCTGCCCGGCCAGCCAGGCCAGGTCCAGGCTCTTGCCGCACAACGGCACCAGCACGCGGCTACCCGGCGCCAGGCCAAGCGCTGGCCAATACTTCTGCAGATAGGGGTTTACTTGCGCCTGGTGAAAGCCGATCTGGTTGTCGGCCCACCGCTGCTGCCAGAACGCTGGCTCCATGATCACTCCCGATTTTTAGATGGTTTGTCGGTAAAAGTTGGTTTGGATTTCGATCTGTAGTTGATCGAAGATGAGTGCATCTTAACCGTCAGGACCCTGCCATGCTGCCCAGCCTGTTCATTTCCCATGGTTCCCCCATGCTTGCCCTGCAACCCGGCGCCAGCGGGCCGGCGCTGGCCGGGCTGGCCAACGCCCTGCCCCGGCCGAAAGCGATCGTGGTGGTGTCGGCGCACTGGGAAAGCCGCGAACTGCTGGTTACCGGCAGCGCACGACCAGAGACCTGGCATGACTTCTACGGTTTCCCACCGGCGCTGTATGCGGTGCAGTACCCGGCACCGGGCGACCCCACCCTTGCCGGGCAGGTCAGTGAACTGCTGCAGGCTGCCGGGCTGCCTGCCCGGCTGGACGCGCAGCGGCCGTTCGACCACGGCGCCTGGGTACCGCTGTCGCTGATGTACCCGGATGCGAATATTCCGGTGGTGCAGGTTTCACTGCCCAGCCACATGGGGCCGGCGCTGCAGGTCAAGGTAGGCCAGGCGTTGGCGGGTTTGCGCGACCAGGGCGTGCTGCTGATCGGCTCGGGCAGCATTACCCACAACCTGGGCGAACTGGACTGGCATGCCGGGCCGGATGTGATCGAGCCTTGGGCACTGGCGTTCAGGGATTGGGTGGTGGAAAAGCTGCGGGCGGATGATCAGGAAGCGCTGCTGGGTTATCGGCAGCAGGCGCCGTTTGCGGTGCGTAACCATCCCAGTGATGAGCATTTCCTGCCGCTGTTCTTTGCCCTGGGGGCTGGCGGCAAGTTCGGGGTGGTGCACCAGGGGTTTACCCTGGGGGCGTTGGGGATGGACATTTATCGGTTCGACTGAAGGGCCTCTTCGCGGGCTTGCCCGCTCCCACAGGTCCTCCACAGGCCTTGAGAGCTGTGATGCACCTGTGGGAGCGGGCAAGCCCGCGAAGAGGCCGGCACAGGCAAAAAAAAATCCCCAGCCAAAGCCGGGGATTTTTTCATTGCGCCAGGATCAATCCTCGCGGTAGCGACGCAGCTTCAGCTGCTTGCCAGCCACGCGGGTGTCCTTGAGCTTGGACAGCAGCTTCTCCAGGCCATCTTCCGGCAGCTCGACCAGGCTGAAGCTGTCGCGCACCTGGATGCGGCCAATGGCGTCACGGGCCAGGCCACCTTCGTTGAGGATCGCGCCCAGCAGGTTCTTGGCAGCGATGCCGTCACGGGCACCCAGGGCAGTACGGCAACGCACGCGGCCTTCGGCCAGCGGCATCGGCGCACGGCGCTCGCGGTCACCACGCTCCGAGCGCTCGCCACGCTCACCACGCTCGGTACGCTCACCACGCGGGGCGAAGCTCGGCACCAGCGGCTGCTCACGCTCTACCGCAGCCAGGTCCAGCGCCTGACCATTGGTGGCCTTGCGCAGCAGGGCAGCAGCCAGGGCACGCGCGCTGCAACCCAGGTCGGCGGTCAGGCGGTCGAACAGCTCGCCGTGGGTGGCTTCCGCTTCGGCAACCAGCGGCGCCAGGCTCGAAGTCAGCTTCTTGATGCGGGCGTCCAGCACGGCCTGGGCATTCGGCAGGCGGGCTTCGGCAACTTTCTGCCCGGTTACGCGCTCGATCACCTGCAGCATGCGGCGCTCACGCGGGGTGACCAGCAGCAGTGCACGGCCATCGCGACCAGCACGGCCGGTACGGCCGATACGGTGTACGTAGGACTCCGGGTCGTACGGCATGTCGACGTTGAACACGTGAGTGATGCGCGGTACGTCCAGGCCACGGGCAGCGACGTCGGTAGCGACAACGATGTCCAGGCGGCCATCCTTGAGCGAGTCGATCACGCGCTCACGCTGGTTCTGGGCGATGTCGCCGTTCAGCGCGGCAGCCTTGTAGCCCTTGGCTTCCAGCGCGGAGGCCAGGTCCAGGGTGGCTTGCTTGGTACGCACGAAGGCGATCAGCGCGTCGAACTCTTCCACTTCCAGCAAACGCAGCACAGCCGGGATCTTCTGGTCGGCGTGGACCATCAGGTGGGCCTGCTCGATCGCGGTAACGGTCTGGGTCTTGCTCTGGATCTTGACGTGCTTGGGCTCGCGCAGGTGGCGTTCGGCGATCGAACGGATCGACGACGGCAGGGTGGCGGAGAACAGCACGGTCTGGCGGCTGGCCGGGATGGCATCGAAGATCACTTCGAGGTCGTCCATGAAGCCCAGCTTGAGCATCTCGTCGGCTTCGTCCAGTACCAGGTACTGCACGGTCGACAGGACTTTTTCGTCACGACGCAGGTGGTCGCACAGACGGCCCGGGGTGGCCACGACGATTTGCGCGCCGTTGCGGATCGCTCGCAGCTGTGGGCCCATCGGGGCACCACCGTAGACGGCGACCACGTTCACGCCCGGCATCTGCTTGGCGTAGGTTTCGAAAGCGGTAGCAACTTGCAGCGCCAACTCACGGGTTGGCGCCAGGATCAGGGCTTGCGGTTCGCGCTTGCTCACATCGATCTTGTTGAGGATCGGCAGGGCGAAGGCAGCGGTCTTGCCGGTGCCAGTCTGCGCCTGGCCGATCATGTCGTGACCGGCGAGGATGATCGGGATCGATTGTTGCTGAATGGCGGACGGCTCTTCGTAGCCGGTCGCCAGAACGGCAGCAACAATATTCGGATTGAGATCGAGAGCGGCGAAGCCGCCGGTTTCCTGGGTCATGGGTCTGCCTCTAGGTGCATCCGCAAAGACCCATGCTCCAAAGCTGCACAAGCCATGAAAGACCGACAGGTCACCCAGGCAGCTTTGGCGGCGGGGATTTGCGAAAACGATTGAAAAAGAAAACGTGGGAAAGTCCGCCTAGCGGACGTGCAGCCGAAGCTGGACTCGGAGGGTTTGCACCACCTGATTTTGCGGTCCGCTAAAAGACCGGCGCGTACTATACCCGAAATCGTGCGCAGACGTGAGGAATATTTTCAGGGTGCCTGGCCAGTGTCGGGCCATCAATTACCTGGAGCTGAATCGATAATTCTTTATTGCCTGTATCGGCCTCATCGCCGGCAAGCCAGCTCCCACAGGGACAGCGCATGGCTTGAGGCCAACGCGGTCGGTGTGGGAGCTGGCTTGCCGGCGATAGGGCCAGCAGCCTCGCCACAGATTCATCAGGTAGCCGGCCGAATCTCGCGGATCAGCCCCTCGAGGCTGTACCCCAGGCGCGGCGCCAGCGCCTCGGCCCGGGCTTTCAGCCCATCCAGGTCCAGCGTCTGCTCCAGGTCCGCCGGCACCAGCAGGATCACATTGCCCTCCTTCACCGGCAGCTCCCAGTAATGCCGGTGGTACAACCCGCGCAGCAACGCCGCGCCCAGCGGCTTGCCATCGTCGGTGGCCCACTGGTTGATCACCAGCCAACCACCCGGGTTCAGCTGCTGCTGGCAGTTCTCCAGGAAGTTCCACGCCAGGTGGCCCACCCCCGGCCCATGGTCGGTGTACAGGTCGACGAATAGCAGGTCGGCCTTCTCCGCCGTGGGCAAAAGCTCCAGGGCATCGCCGATACGTACATACAGCCGCGGGTCGTCGTCCAGGCCCAGGTACTCCATGGCCAGGCGCGGTACGTCCGGGCGCAGTTCGATGGCTTCGATGTCGTCCAGCGGCAGGAATTTCATGCAGGCCTGGGTCAGCGTGCCGGCACCCAGGCCGAGAAACAGCGCGCTCTCCGGCTGCTCGTGGCACAGCGCCCCCACCAGCATGGCGCGGGTATAGTCATACTCCAGCCAACTGGGATCGGCCGTGAACACGCAGCTCTGCTCGATCGCATCGCCGAATTCCAGAAAGCGGTAGTCGTCGACTTCATACACGCTGATGACGCCAAAGGCGTCCTCCACCCGTGCCAGTAGCCGCTCTTCCCGTTCCGCCGCCATGCTCACCACCCACCCGCGCAAAAACGCGCATTGTCCGTCAACACCCTCGATGCAACAAGCGCAGCGCCAACTGTTACCATGGCCCATAGCCTACAACCGACAAGACCGAGCCCGAGATGAACCAACCGTGGAGCCCCGACAGCTGGCGCGCCCTGCCGATCCAGCAGCAACCGACCTACCCCGATGCCGCGCACCTGCTGAAGGTCGAACAGACCCTGGCCAGCTACCCGCCGCTGGTGTTCGCGGGCGAGGCGCGCGAGCTGCGCCGGCAGTTCGCCGAGGTCACCGAAGGCCGCGCCTTCCTGCTGCAGGGTGGCGACTGCGCCGAGAGCTTCGCCGAGTTCTCGGCGGCGAAAATCCGCGACACCTTCAAGGTGCTGCTGCAGATGGCCATCGTCATGACCTTCGCCGCCGGCTGCCCGGTGGTCAAGGTCGGGCGCATGGCCGGGCAGTTCGCCAAGCCGCGCTCATCGGGCGATGAAACCATCGGCGACATCACCCTGCCCGCCTACCGTGGCGACATCGTCAACGGCATCGGCTTCGACGCAAAAAGCCGCATCCCCGACCCGGAACGCCTGCTGCAGGCCTACCACCAGGCCACCGCCAGCCTCAACCTGCTGCGCGCCTTCGCCCAGGGCGGGTTTGCCGACCTGCACCAGGTGCACAAGTGGAACCTGGACTTCATCGCCAACTCGGCGCTGGCCGACAAGTACCACCAGCTGGCCAACCGCATCGACGAAACCCTGGCATTCATGCGCGCCTGCGGCCTGGACAGCGCGCCGCAGCTGCGCGAAACCAGCTTCTTCACCGCCCACGAAGCACTGCTGCTGAACTATGAAGAAGCCTTCGTGCGCCAGGACAGCCTGACCGGCGACTACTACGACTGCTCGGCGCACATGCTGTGGATCGGCGACCGCACCCGCCAGCTGGACGGAGCCCATGTGGAGTTCCTGCGTGGCGTGCACAACCCGATCGGGGTCAAGGTTGGCCCGAGCATGAACCCCGAAGAACTGATCCGCTTGATCGACACGCTGAACCCGGCCAACGACCCCGGCCGCCTGAACCTGATCGTGCGCATGGGCGCCGGCAAGGTCGGCGACCACCTGCCGGGGCTGATCCGCACGGTCGAGCGCGAAGGGCGCAAGGTGCTGTGGAGCTCCGACCCGATGCATGGCAATACCATCAAGGCCAGCAGCGGCTACAAGACCCGCGACTTTGCGCAGATCCTGGATGAGGTGAAACAGTTCTTCCAGGTGCACCAGGCCGAGGGCAGCCATGCCGGCGGCATCCACATCGAGATGACCGGGCAGAACGTCACCGAATGCATCGGCGGTGCCCGGCCAATCACCGAGGATGCGCTGTCCGACCGCTATCACACCCACTGCGACCCGCGGATGAATGCCGACCAGTCCCTGGAGCTGGCGTTCCTGATTGCCGAAACCCTCAAGCAGGTGCGGCGCTGAGTGCTTTTCGCTTTTCGCTTTTCGCTTTTCGCTTTTCGCTTTTCGCTTTTGATCTTGCTTCTAGGCGCGCGATAGTTCAGGCGCCGCCGATTGCGACTTCAGGAGGCCGAGCGAAGGGCTTGCGGAGGGAGGTGACGGGCATGGATGCCCGTCAAGCGCTGAGGCCCCATGGATGGGGCCTGCAGCGCGTACTCCCGGGAGCGAGCCCGTAGCGAGGGAACCCCGAAGCGCAGCGTAGGGGCCGGATGATGGGAGCGAACGGTTTTTGGTTCCTTTTTGCCACGACAAAAAGGGACCCGCCGTAAGGGCGGAAGGGTGAGCCAGCGTCGCCATCGCAAATGGACTGTTCGCCCTATCAAAACCGGCGCTTAAGCTTTTGGCTTTTGGCTTTTGGCTTTTGGCTTTTGGCTTTTGGCTTTTGGCTTTTGGCTTTTGGCTTTTGGCTTTTGGCTTTTGGCTTTTGGCTTTTGGCTTTTGGCTTTTGGCTTTTGGCTTTTGGCTTTTAGCTTTTAGGATGGGGGCATCCAAACCAAGCAGACATTCATTCGCGATGGTGGCGCAAAATCACCTTTCCGCCCTTACGGCGGGTCCCTTTTTGTCGTGGCAAAAAGGAACCAAAAACCGTCGGCTCCCATCATCCGGCCCCTCCGCTTCGCTCCGGGGTCCCCTCGCTACGGGCCTGCTCCCGGGAGGACGCGCTGCAGGCCCCATCCATGGGGCCTCAGCGCTTGACGGGCATCCATGCCCGTCACCTCCCTCCGCAGCCCCTCCGCTCGGCCTCCTGAAGTCGCAATCGGCGGCGCCTGAACTGTCGCGCGCTTAGAAGCAAAAGCAAAAGCCGAAACGAGCAAGAGCAAGAGCTGCTGCCACGCTTGGCATCACTTACTCAGCGGGTCATCCCAAAAATGCCGCTCGGCCTCCTGCTGGATATCCGCCCGGCTCAACCCCAGGTCGTGCAGGGTCGCATCACTCAGGCTGGCCAGTTCCTGGCGCTGGCGGTACAGCTGCAGCCAGCGCGCCGGGCGCTGCAGGGCGGTATGCCACAGGTGGTTCAGGGAAAAGGCAGGTTGCTGGATACTGCTGACATGACCTTTCATCGTGAAGCCCTCCGTGTTGATGGCTCCAGTCTCCTGCCAGGCATAAGATCAATCCAACGAATGTTTCTGATGCCATGCATCTCGGAGATTGATGCAATGTCCCAGTACCAGAGCCTCGATGCGGACGTATTGCGCACCTTCGTGGCCATCGCCGAGCAGGGCGGCTTCACCCGCGCCGGCGAGGTGGTCAACCGCACCCAGTCGGCGGTGAGCATGCAGATGAAACGCCTGGAGGAAGACATTCTGCAGCGCCAGCTGTTCGAGCGCGACGGCCGCCAGGTGCGCCTGACCGCCGAAGGCCAGGTGCTGCTCGGCTATGCGCGGCGCATCCTCAAGTTGCATGGGGAAGTGTTCAACACCCTGCGCATGCCGCACATGGTCGGGGTCGTACGCATCGGTACGCCGGACGACTATGCCATGCGTTTCCTGCCGACCATCCTGTCGAGCTTTGCCCAAGCCTACCCGCTGGTGCAGGTGGAGGTGCATTGCGACTCCTCCAAACAACTGATGCTGCGCCAGGACCTGGACCTGACCATCGTCACCCGTGAGCCGGGCAACGAGATTGGCCAGCTGCTGCGCCAGGAACGCCTGGTCTGGGCCGCCGCGGAAGGCTTCTGCCCGCAGGAGCAACGCCCCATGCCGGTAGCCTTGTTCAACACCGACTGCTTCTGCCGGGCCTGGACCTGCAATGCCCTGGAGGCCCAGGGCATCGACTACCGCATCGCCTATACCAGCCCGAGCCTGGCAGCGATCTTCGCCATCGTCACCGCTGGGTTGGCGGTGACCGCACAGTTGCAGAGCCTGATCGGCGGGAATATCCGCATTCTGGGCGAAAGCGAAGGGTTGCCGCAGTTGCCGGTGGCCAATGTGATGCTGGTGCGCAGTACCCAGAACCCTTCGCCGATTACCGATTGCATGGCCGACTACATTGTCGAAGGGTTCAAGTAACTTGGGGCTGCTGCGCAGCCGCTCCTGCAAGGGCACGCGATCCCCTGTAGGAGCGGCCTTGTGTCGCGATGGGCCGCAAAGCGGCCCCAAAATCTCAAAGCTCGAACCCGAGCATCACCGCACACCCCACCAAAAACACACAGAACATCGCCCGCAACACCTTCTCCGGCAACGCATGGGCCAATTTCACCCCCCAGCTGATACTCAACAGGCCGCCCACCGCCAATGGAACCCCCACCCCCCAGTCAACACTGTGGTGCACCCCATAGGTCACCAGGGTTACCAAGGTACTCGGCGCCGCCAGCGCCAGCGACAGCCCCTGCGCCACCACCTGGGTGGTACCGAACACACTGGTCAGGATCGGCGTGGCCACCACGGCCCCACCCACCCCGAACAAGCCGCCCATGGTGCCGGCAAAGCTGCCCAGTACACCCAGCCACGGCCAGGCATAGCGCAACTCGGCGCTGGGCGGCGTCACCTTCATGAACATCCGCGCCACGTTCCACACCGCCAGGGCCACCAGGAAGCCGACAAAGCCCAGGCGCATGGATTGCGCATCCAGCCCCACCGCCCAGATCGACCCCAACCAGGCGAACACGAAACTGCACAGCGACAACGGCACCGCATGGCGCAGCTCGATGCGGTTACGCTGGTGATAACGCCACAGCGCCAGCAGCACATTGGGCACTACCATCACCAGCGCCGTGCCTTGTGCCAATTGCTGGTCCAGGCCGAACAGCACGCCCAGCGCCGGAATCGCGATCAGCCCGCCGCCAATGCCGAACAGTCCACCCATGGTCCCCAGGGCTGCGCCCAGCACGATATACAACAACCACTCGATCATCAGGGGCCTCATCCGCCTTTACACATAATGCGAGCATGCTAACGATTGCGGGCTGGCGGGGAAACGCACAGCAGCGCACAATGGCTGTGCGTTTTTCGCAAAAGCAAGGCAGCCATGAGCCCCGATACCCTGACCGACCAGCTAAGCCTGTTCCTCGATGTGCTGGAAACCGGCAGTTTTTCTGCCGCCGCCCGCCGCCACCCGCTGACCCCGTCCGCCGTGGCCCGGCGCATCGACAACCTGGAAAGCGCCGTGGGCAGCCGCCTGTTCACCCGCAGCACCCACGCCGTGCGCGCCACACCTGCCGGCAACGCCTTTGCCGAACGGGCCAGGCGCATCATCGAGGAGCTGCGCCTGGCACGCGCCGAAGCGGTGTCGCTGAGCAATGCCCCCGAAGGCCTGATCCGCATCGACGCCCCCGCCGCATTCGGCCGCCGCCACCTGGCCCCGGCCATCGCCGATTTCCTGGTCGCCTACCCAGGCCTGGATGTGCAACTGCGCCTGATCGACAGCTTCGTCGACCTGCATGGCAGCCACCTGGGCGAAGTCGACCTGGTGCTGCGCGCCGGCCCCCTGGCCGACACCCGGCTGGTCGCCACGCCATTGGCCTACATGGTGCGCATTGCCTGCGCCAGCCCGGCCTACCTGGCCAGCCGCGGCATGCCCACCTGCCCCAGCGAACTGCCCGGGCACGACGGCCTGGACTGGGACGGCCTGGCGCCGCCATTCGCCTGGCGTTTCAACGTGGCCGGGCAAACCCGCCTGTACCGCCCCTCACGCATGCGCATGGCCGCCAACAACGCCGAAACCCTGCTGTTCGGCGCCCTCGCCGGTTTAGGCATAGCCCACCTGCCCACTTGGCTGATCAGTGAATACCTGCTGCGTGGCGAGCTGATACCTTTGTTTTGCGACGGTGGCTTGCCCCAAGCGGAAACCAGCGGTATCTACGCGCTTCGCCTGGAACATGAAACGAACTCTCGCAGTCGTTTGCTGCTCGAATTTCTCAAGAGCCGCTTCAGCCCGATTCCACCCTGGGACCTGGCCTTGCGCAGTGAACTGCGCGAATAAAGCGCGCACTAACGATCCGCGTGCCAGACTTTCCCATTGATTACCTTCAAGGACCTGCATGAACGCCAACACCCAAGCCTCCTGTGACGAGCTGCTGCTGGACAACCAGGTCTGTTTCGCCCTGCACTCCACCTCGTTGCTGATGACCAAGGTCTACAAACCGCTGCTGCAGGCCCTGGGCCTGACCTACCCGCAGTACCTGGCCATGCTCGTGCTGTGGGAGCACGACGGCCTGACCGTAGGCGAGATCAGCCAGCACCTGCTCACCGACCCCGGCTCGCTGACCCCCCTGCTCAAGCGCCTGGAAAGCGAAGGCCTGCTGCAGCGCAACCGCAGCCGCGAGGACGAACGGGTGGTACTGGTGCAGCTGACCGACAAGGGCCGCGCCTTGCAGCAGCAGGCCAAAGAAGTGCCGCAGTGCATCCTCAAGGCCAGCGGACGCAGCCTGGAACAGTTGCAACAGCTGCAGGCCGACCTGCTGGCGCTGCGCGAGAACCTGCAGAAAACCCTCTGACAGCTATGCTGTGCAATGGCCGTTCGGATGAGCGGTGACGATTTATCTTGCGCGCTAACTAATTGCGCGCTAATTTAAATCCCACACCAACCCGCGCCTTCCTCCAGACGGGGAGCGCACAGCACATTAGCGAGGCTCAAGATGCAAAAGGTCACTCCGCTGTACATCGCAGAAGCTACCTCCACCGGTGGGCGCGACGGCAAGTCCCGTTCCAGCGACGGCAAGCTGGTGGTCAGCCTGAGCACCCCCAAGGAACTGGGCGGCGCAGGCGGTGACGGCACCAACCCCGAGCAGATGTTCGCCGCCGGTTACTCGGCGTGCTTCATCGGTGCCCTGAAGTTCGTGGCCGGGCAGGAGAAAAAAACCCTGCCGGCGGACTCCTCGATCACCGCGAAGGTGGGCATCGGCCAGATTCCAGGTGGTTTCGGCCTGGACATCGACCTGCACATCAACCTGCCGGGCCTGGCCCAGGCCGATGCTGAAGGGCTGGTGGAAAAGGCGCACAAGGTGTGCCCGTACTCCAACGCCACCCGCGGCAATGTGGATGTGCGCCTGCACGTGACCGTGTAAGGCTGTGGGAGCGGCCTTGCGTCGCGATGGGGCGCGAAGCGGCCCCGGAATCTCGGGGACACCTTGAGATCGCCGGGGCCGCTTTGCGGCCCTTTCGCGACACAAGGCCGCTCCCACAAAAGCAAGAGCGAGAGCAAGAGCAAGCATCGAGAACTGCAAAAATGCAGGCATGAAAAAACCCGGCCAAGGCCGGGTTTTTTGCGTTTCACAAGAAGGATTACTTCTTGGAACGGCCTTTGAAGCTGTTGTCGCGAGTGTCGATATCGATCCACTCGTCGATCTGGATGAAGTCGGCAACCGAGATCTCGGTACCGTTCTTCAGCTTGGCAGGCTTCATGACCTTGCCCGAGGTGTCGCCGCGTGCAGCGTTCTCGGTGTAGACAACCTGGCGGCTGATGGTGGTCGGCAGTTCAACCGATACCAGGCGGCCTTCGAAGAACACGGCTTCGCAGACGTCTTCCATGCCTTCTTCGATGTACGGCAGAACGGCTTCGATGTCCTCGGCGTTCAGTTCGTACATGGTGTAGTCGGTGGTGTCCATGAAGGTGTATTCGTCACCGTTGATGAACGACAGGGTCGCTTCTTTGCGATCCAGGATCACGTCGTCCAGCTTGTCGTCTGCACCGTAGACGGTTTCGGTCTTGTAGCCGGTCAGCAGGTTCTTCAGCTTGGTCTTCATGATCGCGCTGTTACGGCCCGACTTGGTGAACTCAGCTTTTTGAACCAGCCACGGGTCGTTGTCGATCCGCAGGACGGTACCGGGTTTCAGTTCTTTACCAGTTTTCATTACGAAGTATCCGAATCTGGATGGATTTATAAAAATCGAGGCCGCGTATCATAGCGAATTTCGGTAAAAGTGTACTAGCGCTGTGGCAAGGTCCGGCTGAGCGGCCTGTCGCGCTGCCCAAAGCCGGGCATGCTGCTGCAGTTCCGGCCAGTGCTGGCGGGCCGCCTGCCAGGCCTGGCCCATGTCGCGGTCCATGTTCCAGGCACGCCACAGGCCAAGCAGGGCGGCATCGGCATCGCCTGACAACCCCTGTCGATAATGCGCGAGAAACGCTTCGAGCTTTTCCCAATGGGCATTCTCGTCCTGCACGTAGATGTGCCACAGCATCGGCTGCCCGGCCCACTGCGCGCGCACGAACGAATCTTCGCCGCGCACGGCATTGAAATCACAGCTCCACAGCAACCGGTCGTAGTCGTCCTGGCTGACGAAAGGTAGCACCTGCACGGTCAGCGCCCCTCGCTTGCGCACGCTGCCCACTTGCAGGGCCGCCTCGCCAAGCCACTGGCCGAGCCCCGCGACAACGCGCCCTTGCGGCACCAGCAGGTGGCAAGGTTGCTCGCCTGAGGCCAGGGCATCAAGCCAGTTGCCCAGTTGCGGGTTTTCGTAGGCGAACAGGGAAATCAGCAATGTCCCCGCTTCAGGGTTTACGCCAAGCCCCTGCAAGAAGGCCTGCCGTGCCCCTTGCTGGAACGCATCACGCCGCGCCAGCAGCGAGCCCTCGCGCAGCAGGCCACCGGTCTTTTCGGTAAAGCCGGGAAAGAAAAACACCTTGCGCAAGCCATTGGGCTGCGGCGAAGGCAAGCCATGGCAGCCCTCCACCCAGTCCTCGGCACTGAGGTATTCGAGGTTCAACCACAGCGGCGGCGTGGCGCGAGCGCGCATTGCCTCTACATAAGCTACTGGCAACTGGCAGGCGAAGGCACCGATTACCACATCAGCCGGCGCCACCGGCAACCAGGTCACCGGCCACTGGCGCACTTCCACACCGTGTTGCCACTGCTGCGGGGCGGTGGCATCGGCCCCGGGGCACATGGGCGTGAACGCATTGAGGTCATCCACCCACAGGCGCACTGCCAGGCCGTGCTCGGCCACCAGCTGCCGGGCCAGGCGCCAGGTCACGCCTATATCGCCGTAGTTGTCGACGACGCTGCAGAAGATGTCCCAGGTGGCTTTCATGTGCCCTGCCCTCGCCCAGCGGAAAAACCGCGCATTCTGCGCATAAATTGTCGCTGACAAAAGCACCTGCACGGAAAAATGCCCAGGCGCATGCGACAATGCACCCCGAACACCCTGCCAGGAGGCTGCCATGCCGCGCCACCGTGAACTGAAGATCACCCTCAAGCCGCTGCCGTTGATCGCGTGCGTTGCCTTTGGCCTGTGGCTGGGCGCCGTGGCGATCGCCGCCAGCCTGTGGCTGGCCCTGCAACTGTGGCCACAGCAGGTACAGCCACTGGCCCAGGCCGTGGCCCCCGCCGCGTACCGGCCTGCCGCGCCGCCAGCGCCAGCCCCTGCGGCGGATGCCCAGGCGGAAATGTTCGAACGCTACAAGGACATCCTGCACAAGCAGGAGCTGCAACAGGCCGCCGAGGCCGCCCAGGGCAACCCGCGCAACCTCAACAGCCCCAAGTGCCAGTTCTGGCTGCAGCAGAACCGCACCGCGCCCACCGACAAAAGCCAGGCCAACGTGCTGGAGTTCTGTTACTGACCATGGACAAGCCCAGCCTGCTGGCGCAGATCGTCGCCACCCTCGAGCATGACCTGGATGTGCTGACCCGCGCGGCGCAAACCGCGTACGAAGCCGCCACTGCCGAAGAGAACATCGCCGAGAACAAGTACGACACCCTGGGCCTGGAAGCCTCGTACCTGGCTACCGGCCAAGCCCGCCGCAGCGCCGAGATCCGCAAGGCGCTGGTGACCTACCAGCAACTGCTGCTGCGTGATTACGACCCGACACGCGGGGTGCAGGTGAGCAACCTGGTAACGCTGGAGGATGAAGATGGCGGGCAACGCCGACTGTTCCTCGGGCCCGAGGCGGCGGGGTTGAAGATTGGCGAGGGGGATGGGCTGGTGACGGTGATTACCCCGCGCTCGCCGCTGGGGCAACAGTTGGTCGGCAGGAAGGTTGATGATGAGGTGAGCCTGGGGGCACAGGCATTGTTCATAGTCGATGTTGTCTGAACCGGCCCTATCGCCGGCAAGCCGGCTCCCACTAGTGCAGCGTTGATCTCGGGGTTGTCGCTGTACCTGTGGGAGCTGGCTTGCCGGCGATAGGGCCGCTACAGGCAATACACCTCTAAAGGGTTTGCAAGGCATCGAACCGCCGCGCCAACCCCTGCTCTTCGAACTGTTCCACCACAAAATCGATAAACGCCCGGGTCTTGCCCGGCAACAGCTTGTGCTCGGCGAAATACAGGCTGATATGCCCATCGTCCACGTACCAGTCCGGCAGCACCCGCTGCAGCCGCCCGCCTTCCAGGTACGGCACTGCAAACGGCAGGCTCACCAAGGCAATCCCCAAGCCCTGCTCGGCCACCGCGCAAGCCGCATCCGAATCGCTCATGGTCATCGTCTGGCGCAACTGCAATGGCTGCTGCACCTGCCAACGGCTGGTCAACGGCCATGAACGCACCCGCCCGGTCTGCGGCGAGCGGATCAGGATACCGTCATGCCGTTGCAATACCTGCGGGTCGTCAATCGGCGCGTGCCGGCCCAGGTACGCCGGCGCCGCCACCAGCACCCGGTGCGCCGGGGTCAGCTTGCGCGCCACCACCCCCGGCGGCAGATCGAAGCCACCACCAATCGCCGCATCGAAGCCCTGGCCGATCAGGTCGACCTGGCGGTTGTCGAAATGCCAGTCCGGGGTAATGGCCGGGTAGCGACGCAGGAACTCGGCCAGCAATGGCAACACATACAAGCGCCCGAACACCGTGCCCATGCTCACCCGCAACAACCCGGCCGGCTGGCCTTCGCTGCTGGCCAGGTTGGCCACGGCGTACTGGATGGTGCGGAAGCTGTCACTGACCTCCCCCAGAAATCGCTGCCCGGCCTCGGTCAGGGTCAGCTTGCGGGTACTACGCTGGAACAACCGCACCCCCAGGCGCGCTTCCAGCTGGGCAACATGCTTGCCCACGGCAGCCGGGGTAATGCTGAGGCGCCTGGCGGCCTCGGCAAAGCTGCCGACTTCGGCACTGCGGATGAAGCATTCCAACGCGTTGAACGATTCCATGGCCATGATTGGCAACCAAAGGTTTACTCTGCTGATAGTGATTGCCATCTTATCAGCAGGTAATCAAGCGCCGATACTGCGCCCATCCAAGGCATTCCGGCCTGGCTTCCAGCAGGAGATCAGCATGTCCAAGCAACACACCCTCGAAGGCAAAGTAGCCCTGGTACAGGGCGGTTCCCGCGGCATTGGTGCAGCCATCGTGCGACGCCTGGCCCGCGAAGGCGCACAGGTGGCCTTCACCTATGTCAGTTCCGCCGGCCCGGCGCAGGCGCTGGCTGAGGAAATTACCGAAAACGGCGGCAAGGCCCTGGCCCTGCGGGCCGACAGCGCCGACGCGGCGGCCGTGCAACTGGCCGTGGATGACACTGTGAAGGCCTTCGGCCGGCTGGATATCCTGGTCAACAACGCCGGTGTGCTGGCGGTAGCGCCGGTGACCGAATTCGACCTGGCCGACTTCGACCACATGCTGGCGGTGAACGTGCGCAGCGTATTCGTCGCCAGCCAGGCCGCGGCACGCTACATGGGCCAAGGTGGGCGCATCATCAACATTGGCAGCACCAATGCCGAACGCATGCCGTTTGCCGGCGGCGCCCCCTATGCCATGAGCAAATCGGCGCTGGTCGGCCTGACCCGCGGCATGGCCCGTGACCTGGGGCCGAAAGGCATTACCGTGAACAACGTGCAGCCAGGGCCGGTGGACACCGACATGAACCCGGCCAGCGGCGAGTTCGCTGACAGCCTGATCCCGCTGATGGCGATCGGGCGCTATGGCGAGGCGGATGAGATTGCCAGCTTCGTGGCTTACCTGGCGGGCCCTGAGGCGGGGTATGTCACTGGGGCCAGCCTGACGGTCGATGGCGGGTTTGCAGCCTGAATGAAGGGTTGCCTGTGCTGGCCTCTTCGCGGGCGCGCCCGCTCCCACAGGTATCCCACCGGCCTCAAACCCTGTGATAATCCTGTGGGAGCGGGCAAGCCCGCGAAGGGGCCGGCACAGGTTGACCCCGCTCCTACCTCCCGTCTGCCACGAGAACCCCATGAATACCCCCACGCTCAGCCGCGCCCTGATCCTGCTGATGGCCACCGCCACCGGCCTGGCCGTGGCCAGCAACTACTATGCGCAACCACTGCTGCACAGCATCGCCCAGCAGTTCGGCCTGAGCACCGCCAGTGCCGGCAGCATCGTCATTGCCGCGCAACTGAGCTATGGCGCCGGCCTGTTGCTGCTGGCGCCGCTGGGCGACCTGTTCGAGCAGCGCCGGCTGATCACCGTGATGACCGCCATTTCCACTTTGGGCCTGATGATCAGCGCCTGCGCACCGAGCCTGCCCTGGCTGATCCTTGGTACGGCGCTGACCGGGCTGTTCTCGGTGGTGGCGCAGATCCTCGTGCCCATGGCCGCGACCCTCAGCGAGCCACACCAGCGCGGGCGCGCGGTCGGCACGTTGATGAGCGGGTTGCTGCTGGGCATCCTGCTGGCACGTACCGCCGCCGGGTTCATGGCCGAACTGGGTGGCTGGCGCAGCATCTACGTGCTGGCTGCAGTGCTGATGGCCATCACCGCCGTGGCGCTGTACCGCAGCCTGCCGCAACACCACAGCCATGCCGGGCTGAAATACCCGGCGCTGATCGGCTCGGTGTTCCGCCTGTTCGTCGAAGAACCGGTGCTGCGCCTGCGCTCGCTGCTCGGCCTGCTGGCATTCAGCCTGTTCGCGCTGTTCTGGACGCCACTGGCGTTCCTGCTGGCGAAAGGCCCGTACCACTATTCGGACGCGGTGATAGGCCTGTTCGGCCTGGCCGGTGCAGCGGGTGCGCTGTCGGCCAACTGGGCCGGGCGCCTGGCCGACCGTGGCAAGGGTTCGCTGGGCACCACCGTGGGCCTGGTGGTATTGCTGCTGTCGTGGGTGCCGCTGGGCTTTGCCGAGCAATCGTTGCTGGCCTTGCTGCTGGGCGTGCTGATGCTCGACCTGGCAGTGCAACTGATGCACGTGAGCAACCAGAACGCGGTGATTGCCCTGCGGCCCGAGGCGCGCACGCGGCTGAATGCCGGGTATATCACCTGCTACTTCATTGGCGGGGCATTGGGGTCGTTGCTGGGCACGCAGTTGTTCCAGCGCCAGGGCTGGATGGGGATTGTGGTGGCCGGGTTGGTGATTGGCGGGCTGGCGTTGCTGGCGTGGGGTTTGGCCGAGCGCAAGCGCAGGAACGCTTTGCAAGCGGCCTGAAAAATCTTTGTTGGATTCTTCGCGGGCACGCCCGCTCCCACACGTTTGTCACTGGCATGAAGCATGTGATGTACCTGTGGGAGCGGGCGTGCCCGCGAAGAGGCCATCAGCCATGGCGACAATGCACCGCACGACCCTCCGTCGCATGGCCGTTGACTTGCCTGCCCGGGCAGCGCTCAGTAGGCGCTGGTCAATGCCCTTTCCCTGACAGGACGACGTTATGACAAGACTCACGGTGCAATCCGGCGATTTCTTGCAAGGCGAAGGCGAGTATCGCAATGGATCGCTCACACTCAAGACCCCGCGCAGCCCCTCCCCGGGCGAGCGGATTTCCCTGGCACGCATCAGCGAGCTGCGGCTGGCCAGCCTGGAATCCAGCCGTAGCCTGGGCAGTGCCCTGGGCTGGGGCATGGCCGGGGCCCTGGTGGCCGGGCCGGTGGGGTTGCTGGCCGGGCTGTGGCTGGGTGGCAAGGAAGAGGAAGCCACCTTCCTGGCCACCTTCAAGGACGGGCGCAAGCTCATGGCCATTACCGATGGCAAGACCTGGTCGAAGATCGATGACAACTGGCGGCAGCACAGGCGGCCTGCCCGCAAAGGCTGACTGGATATCGCAGGGCCCGGATCGTTTTATGATGAAGGCGGCTGTAAGATGCCGCCTTTTTCATGGCCTGTGCCGGCCTCTTCGCGGGTGAACCTGCTCCCACAGGGATATCACTGCACCTGAGGATAGTGATTTTCCTGTGGGAGCGGGTTCACCCGCGAAGAGGCCGGCTCAGGTGTCGCGCATCCAGGAGCCCCACCGCATGCCCCCGCGTCACCCCCGCCTGCCCCTGAGCCTGCTCAGCCTGGGCCTGGCCCTGCATTGCCCCCATGTGCTTGCCGAAGACAGCGTGCTACTGGCCCCGCTGCAGGTGTCCGACACCTACACCAACGACGGCTACCAGGCACGCCAGGCAGCAGTAGGCGGCTTCCAGCCCGCGCCCCTGCTCGACACCCCGGCCTCGATCAGCGTGTTCAGCCAGCAACTGCTGGAAGACCGCCAGGTGCGCCAGCTCAGCGAGGTGCTGCAAAGCGACGCCTCGGTGGGTGAAAGCTATGCCCCCATCGGCTACTACGAAAACTTCAACGTGCGCGGCTTCGAGCTGAATGCCACCAGCAGCTACCGTATCAATGGCCAGACCATCGCCGGCGAGCAGAACGTGGCCCTGGAGAACAAGCAGCAGGTGGAGCTGCTCAAGGGTTTGTCCGGGCTGCAGAGCGGCGTGTCGGAGCCGGGCGGCCTGATCAACTACGTGACCAAGCGCGCCGAAGACGTGCGCAGCGTCACGGTCTCGACCAACGAACAAGGCGAGCGCTACCTGGCCACCGATCTGGGCGGCTGGTTCGGCAGCGAGCGGCAGTTCGGCCTGCGGGCCAACCTGGCCCATGAAGACATCCGCTCCTACGTCGACCACGCCGACGGCAAGCGCGACTTCGCCTCGCTGGCCTTCGACTGGCAGATCAACCCGGATGCCACCCTGCAGCTGGATGCCGAATACCAGCACCGCGAACAGCGCTCGGTGCCGGGTTACCAGCTGCTCGGTGGCAGCGAAGTACCCCATGGCATCGACCCCGACGACCGCCTGGCCTACCAACACTGGGCCAAGCCGGTGCAGAACGATTCGCTGAACCTGGGTGGGCGCTTCGAGTACCGTTTCAACGAAGCCTGGACCGGGACCTTGAGCGCCTCGCGCAGCAAGGTGGTTATCGATGACTACAGCTCGTTTGCCTGGGGTTCGAGCGAAGGCGCGTTCTTCGGCAGCAACGGCGACTACGACATCTACGACTTCCGCAGCCCCGACGACACCCGCCGTACCGACGAGGCGCAGGCCATGCTCAACGGGCGTTTCGATGCGCTGGGCGTGGGGCATGAGCTGACCGTGGGCACCAGTGCGCAGCGGCGCACGCTGGATCAGCGCCCCAGCTATATGGAATGGGTAGGTACAGGCAACATCTACACGGGTGCACCGGCCTTTGATCCATCCGACAAGCCCATCAGGTCTAGCGAACGTCGCCTGGACAGCCGCCAGTACGGGTTGTTCGTGAGCGACCGCATCAGCTTCAACGAGCACTGGCAGACCGTACTGGGTGCCCGTGAAGTACGCCTGGACGAGAAAACCTGGAATGAGGACGGCGTTGCCGGTCGCCATACCCGGCAGTACGAGTTGCTGCCCAACGCCGCGCTCATCTACAAGCCGCAGCCGGATACCACGGTATATGCCAGTTATTCCAAAGGCCTGTCGGCAGGCGGCACCGCACCGTGGTTCGCCGAGAACAAATTCGAAATCCTGGCACCGACGACCTCGCACCAACTGGAACTGGGCCTCAAGCATGACTGGCAAGGCCTGAGCTTCAGCGCCGCACTGTTCCAGATACGCCAGGCATACCAGTACGCCCGCCCGGACGGCGCCGGCCACTTCACCTACGTGCAGCAAGGCCAGCAGAAGAACACCGGCCTGGAACTGGGCGCCAGCGGCTGGGTGACCTCGAACCTGCAGGTGCAGGCCAGCGCTGCGGCGATTCGGGCGCGGGTGCAGAACAGCGATACCGATGCCTATGAAGGCCACCAGGCGATCAACGTGCCCAGGTTCCGGGCGGCGCTGCAGGCGGAATACACCCTGCCGGTACCGGGCTTGGCACTGCTGGGCGGGGCGCGCTACAGCGCCAGCAAGTATGCGAGCCAGGCGGGGAATGTGGAAGTTGGTGGGTATACGGTGTTCGATGTGGGTAGCCGCTACCGCACGCGTATCGGGGGGTATGACACGGTGCTGCGGCTGACTGTGGATAACGTGTTCGACAAGCGTTATTGGCGCGATGTGGGGGATTACCTGGGGGATAACTACCTGTTCCAGGGGGCGCCGCGGACGGCTCGGCTTTCGGCTTCGGTTACCTTCTAGATTTTTTGGGGCTGCTTTGCAGCCCTTTCGCGACACAAGGCCGCTCCTACAGGAGACCGCGCACGCTTGTAGGAGCGGCCTTGTGTCGCGAAAGGGCCGCAAAGCGGCCCCCAAAGGCCCCAAAAACAAAAAGCCCCCGGCTTCTCAGCTCGGGGGCTCTTCGTAGAATGTGGCGGTGAAGAAGGGATTTGAACCCTTGATACGATTTCTCGTATACACACTTTCCAGGCGTGCTCCTTCGACCACTCGGACACTTCACCGTTTCTCTTCAAGCCTTGCAGCCTGTCGAGGTGCGCTAATTTAGTGAAAGACCTTCCCTTTGGCAAGCATTTTTTTCAATTTTTTCATGCATTTGCATTTGAGCCCCGGCGAACGCTGACCGACCAGTCAGCCTTACTGCTTTACCTCGCCCCTGGCGCTGGGTAACGTCGTCGCCACGCCAACAAAAGGACTCTGCCATGAGCGAGCTGATTACCTACCACGCCGAAGACGGCATCGTTACCCTGACCCTGAACAACGGCAAGGTCAACGCCATCTCGCCAGACGTCATCGCCGCCTTCAACGCCGCGCTAGACCGCGCCACGCAGGAGCGTGCGGTGGTGATCATCACCGGGCAGCCGGGCATCCTGTCTGGCGGCTACGACCTCAAGGTGATGACCAGCGGCCCCAAGGAAGCAGTCAGCCTGGTCACCGCCGGCTCCACCCTCGCCCGCCGCCTGCTTTCGCACCCGTTCCCGGTGGTAGTCGCCTGCCCGGGCAATGCCGTGGCCAAGGGTGCCTTCCTGCTGCTGTCGGGCGACTATCGCATTGGCGTCGAAGGGCCGTACAAGGTGTGCCTGAACGAAGTGCAGATCGGCATGACCATGCACCATGCCGGTATCGAACTGGCCCGCGACCGCCTGCGCCGCTCGGCCTTCCACCGCTCGGTGATCAATGCCGAGGTGTTTGACCCGCAGGGCGCGGTGGACGCAGGCTTCCTCGACAAGGTCGTGCCGGCCGAGCAGTTGCAGGAAGCGGCACTGGCGGCGGCGCGAGAGCTGAAGAAGCTGAACATGCTGGCGCACAAGAACACCAAGCTGAAGGTGCGCAAAGGGCTGCTGGAAGCGCTGGACAAGGCGATCGAACTGGACCAGCAGCATATGGGTTAGCCGGGCCGGCCTCTTCGCGGGCTTGCCCGCTCCCACAGGGACAGCGCCAGAGCCGAGGGCAACGCTGTACCTGTGGGAGCGGGCAAGCCCGCGAAGAGGCCGCAGCAGGCTTGCACCAGGGTTTGCCCCAACCAGTGCACATCCGTACACTGCCCGACGACTGTCTGGTGTGAGTCGTACCATGCTTTATTCATTGCGCATGTTCCTGCTGGCGCTGCATTTCCTTGTGGTTGGTACCCTGGGCCTGGTCATTGGCCTGTGCCGTCCCTTCAACCCCGACAACAGCCGCCTGTTCGCCCGCCTCTACAGCCTGCCGGCCACCTGGCTGATGCGCATCAGGGTCAAGGCCGAAGTCGGTCCGCTGTGGGATCAGCCGCCAGGCTGCGTGATCGTCGCCAACCACCAGTCCAACTTCGACCTGTTCGTGCTAGGCCAGGTGGTGCCGCAGCGCACCGTCGCCATCGGCAAGAAAAGCCTGGGCTGGATCCCGCTGTTCGGCCAGCTGTTCTGGCTGGGTGGCAACGTGCTGGTC
Organism: Pseudomonas sp. B13(2017); assembly: GCF_002113245.1. Taxonomy (NCBI): domain Bacteria; kingdom Pseudomonadati; phylum Pseudomonadota; class Gammaproteobacteria; order Pseudomonadales; family Pseudomonadaceae; genus Pseudomonas; species Pseudomonas sp. B13(2017). The sequence goes on along the minus strand of NZ_NEJX01000010.1, from coordinate 161,002 downwards.
GACCGCAAGAACGCCTACCAGGCACGCAAGGCCATGCAGAAGACCACTCGGGTGCTGCAGGACGATACCTCGATCTGGATTTTCCCCGAAGGCACGCGCAATCCCGGCGAGCACCTGCTGGCCTTCAAGAAAGGCGCGTTTCACATGGCCATCGAGGCCGGTGTGCCGATCGTGCCGGTATGCGTCAGCCGCTATGCCGGGCGCCTGAGCCTGAACAGCTGGCGCCAGCGCACGGTGATCGTGCGCTCGCTGCCACCGATCGCCACGGCGGGCATGACCCTGCAGGACCTGCCGGCGCTGATCGAACAGTGCCGGGGGCAGATGCAGCAATGCATCGACCGCATGGAAGGGGAACTGGCCAAGCGCTAGGTTGCTCTTGAGCCCACTACAGCCCAAGCTGTAACCCGTGTCCAACCGGAATAAGCGAACAACCATGGGTCGAGTCGTGGCATCGGCGGTGTACAGCGCCGGCAGAAAGGTCACCAACATCAGCATCGATGAAGGCAGCGAGTGGGCGCGCAAGCCGGGGCACTTTGTATGGATCGGCCTGGAAGAGCCCAACGCAGAGGAGCTGGCCAACCTGCAGTGCCAGTTCAACCTGCACGAACTGGCTATCGAAGACGCCCTGGAAAAGCACAGCCGGCCCAAGCTGGAAACCTTTGGCGACGCCCTGTTCATCGTCACCTATTCGCCGGTGCGCCACGAAGGCAAGCTGGAGTTCATCGAAACCCACATCTTCGCCGGCAACGGCTACATCATCACCTGCCGCAACGGCCACTCGAAATCCTATGCCCTGGTGCGCCAGCGCTGCGAGGCGCGGCCGTTGCTGCTGGAGCACGGCGAAGACTTCGTGCTGTACGCCCTGCTCGACTTTGTCACCGAGAACTACCAGCCGGTCAGCGAGGCCATTCATGGCGAGATCGAAGAGCTGGAGCAGAGCGTGCTTGGCGGTTCGCTGCAAGAGGACGATATCCGCCGCTTGCACAGCCTGCGCCGCGACATCCTGCGCCTGCGCCGCTACGTGGCACCGATGGTGGAAGTGAGCGAGGAACTGCAGCGCCTGAGCTTCCCGTTCATCGACAAGAACATGCGCCCGTACTTCCGTGATGTGCAGATCCACGTGACGCGGCAGATGGAGGACCTGGCAGGCATCCGCGACATCGCCAGCCAGACCATCGAGATCGGCATGCTGCTGGAGTCGTCACGGCAGAGCATCGTGCAGCGCAAGTTTGCAGCCTGGGCGGCGATCCTGGCGTTCCCCACGGCAATTGCCGGGGTTTACGGGATGAACTTCGAGAACATGCCGGAGCTGGGGTGGCACTATGGGTACTTCGGGGTGCTGGGGGTGATTGCGGCGGGGTGTTCGGGGTTGTATGCCAGCTTCAAGAAATCGGGCTGGCTTTGAGATTGTCGGGGCGCTTTGCGGCCCTTTCGCCGGCAAGCCAGCTCCCACAAGGACCGCACAAGTCTCAGGCCTGTGATGCCCCTGTGGGAGCTGGCTTGCCGGCGATTGGGCTGCGAAGCAGCCCCCGGCCCCTCACGCCGCGTCGTGTTTGCTCACCGGTTGCTGGATAAACCGCAACATCCACTCCCCCACCAGGTCGCCCTGGTGCTCGGTGGCCAGGCTGGCCACGGCCTTGTGGTACACCTCATCACCCAGATACTGCTGGCGCGCATCGAGCAGTGCGCGGGAGTAGTCGTGCACGAACTCGGGGTGCCCCTGGAAGCACAGCACCTGGTCACGAATGTGGTACGCAGCGTTCGGGCAGAAATCGCTGGAGGCGATCACCGTGGCGCCTTCCGGCAGCTCGGTCACCTGGTCCTGGTGGCTGATCAGCAAGGTCAGCTCCGACACCTCCGGGTCCATCCACGGCGCATGGGCCGCCAGCGAATAGCGGTGGATACCCACGCCCCAGCCCTGCTCGGCACGCTCGGCCTTGCCACCCAGGGTCAACGCCAGCAACTGGTGGCCGAAACACACACCCAGCAGCTTCTCGCCACGCTCGTACAACTTCAGCAGGTAGACCTTGAGGGTCTGGATCCACGGGTCGGTACCAAACGAGTCGGCCTTGCTGCCCGTCACCAGGTAGGCATCGAACACTTCGTTGTCGGCGGGGTAATCGCCATTCATCACGTTGTACACACGAAATTCGGCTGCGATCGGCTGACGCGAGAAGAGCTGCTCGAACATCCTGCCGTAGCCCTGGTACTGCGCGGTCAACTCCGGTCGCAGGACATCGGTTTCAAGGATGCAGATGCGTAACGACATAGGGGTAGTCCTGAACGACATGGGTGGGAATCTGCTGTAGAGACTGACGCGAAAGGCACGTACAAGCAAGTAGGCCGCACTGACGAACGGTCACATTTCGTCGGTGCCCTGCTGGCACTTGCGCCACCGTCTAGCCAGAGCATGCCAGCTGGCTGGCACTTGGCCTCATAGCCAGACGAAATCAACGAACTACAGTATTAGAACAAAGGGTTCTCAAACATGGATGACGCACACCCTACTGTTGGTTGTATATCCACTTTCAAGAGGCAGGCAGTTCAGGCGTCACGCAACGCCACTGCGATCGACCCGAAGCGCGACAGGGAAGCCAACGGGTATTCAGGAATAACAACAAGAAGGCGGTCCGCCATGTTCAGACAATCGAAAATTCGCCAAGCTGGGCTCATTCTCTTCGCCACGACTTTGCTGCTGATCCTGCCGAACCTCACACGTTTGTTCGGCTGACTGCCGCTGTGGCGCCAACAGGCAACGCACAGGTAACCTGCTGGCCTTGATGGTCGGAGATTATCCATGCGCCACTGCCTTGCACTGTTAGTGTTGCTTCTGAGCCTGCCGCTGTCGGCGGCGCAACTGCACCTTGAACTGGGCTCCACGACGCGCCAGTGGAGCAGTGCCGAACTGCTCGACCACCCGCAGGCCCGGGACATCAGCATCGACCAGGACGTTTCCTACAAGCAGCCCATGCATTATCGGGCGGTGCCGCTGGCCGCGCTGCTGGATGGCGTGAACGCCAGCGACCACCTGCAGGCGGTGGCGCTGGACGGTTTTGCCGCCGAAATGCCGGCGGCGCCACTGTTGCAGCACGGGCCGGCACAGGCCTGGCTGGCGGTGGAGGAGCCGGGCCGGCCGTGGCCACCACTGGGCCAGGGCAAGCCGAGTGCGGGGCCGTTCTACCTGGTGTGGACTGCACCGCAGGCAGGCGGCATCCGCCCGGAGCAGTGGCCGTTCCAGATTTCCACGATTCGCAAGCTGGCTTCTGTCGAGGCGCGTTTTCCGGCGCTGCTGCCCGACCCGAAGCTGCCGGCCGACAGCCCGGTGCGCCGGGGCTTTGCCTTGTTCCAGCAGAACTGCCTGGCGTGTCACCGGCTGAACGGCGCGGGGGATGCCCAGGTGGGGCCGGACCTGAATGTGCCGCATAACCCGACCGAGTATTTTCGGCCTGAATATCTACGCCAGCTGATTCGTGACCCACAGAGCCTGCGGCAGTGGCCGCAGGCGAAGATGCCGGGGTTTGCAGAAAGTGTCTTGAGTGAAACGGAGCTGGATGAATTGCTGGCCTATTTGAGGCATATGACTGGGCGCAGGCCTTGAGGGCCGTGTGTGCTTCTTCGCGGGCTTGCCCGCTCCCACAGGATCACCACAGGCTTGAAGGCCGTGAGATACCTGTGGGAGCGGGCAAGCCCGCGAAGAAGGCAACACAAAACTCTCAGGCTATGGGCCGCTCCTGCTTGACCCCCCACCCTTCCACCTCACCGCCATAAGGTGTCACCAGCTGCTCGAAGGCCTCTTCGAAGTCGCCAATCCCGCCATGGGTGGCATACATGACCTTGCTCAGCTCCAGATGCCAGGCACCGTCGCCCAGCTCCTTCACCTGGGCATTCAGCGATTCACCGCGAAACTGCCCGGCCGCGCGGCGGGCCCCTGCTTCGTCGGGGAATATGGCGTAGAACTCGATGGGGTGGATCTGGGTGAAGTCGAAACCGCCTGCCTTCATCTGGCGCAGGACGTTGCTGCTGATATCGTCGTTCTGGCTGCTCATGAAACGTCCTCCTGAATAATGCGATGGATAGACTTTCCGTGCACTACGCACCTGCCGGCAGCGGCCGGGCAGTTCGAGCTGATGCAAGACGCGAAGGGATGCGGTGCCGACCCGCAGAATAGGCCGGCACCTTCTTGCAGCGTAGTGCCTGCCAGGGCACCACGCAAACGTGTGGTTCAGGGCGTTTCGTGGATGCTGGTGATGGTCACGCCACTCTGTTCCTTGAGCCAGCGTGCGGTGGGTGAAACAGTGCGGTCCTGGAAGTCGTTGAGGTCCAGCTCGTCCATCACCGGGAACAGGTGCGAACGGATGGCCCGCGCGGCGTCCTCCTCGCTGGGGCACTGGTCGCCGTGCAGCGTCAGGGTGGTGAGCACGCCCTTCTGGTCGGCAAAGATGACTTCCCACTCTTTCATTGAACGAACCCTCTAAGTCAACGAACACCGGGTGTGTGATGCCTGAAACAAGTGACCTTGAGGTGGGGAGAATGTTCAGTCTGAGGGATTTGTGTTGGGCCCATTCGCGGGCACGCCCGCTCCCACAGGGCCACCACAAGGTCCGAAACCTGTGCTGTACCTGTGGGAGCGGGCGTGCCCGCGAATGGGCCGTGAAACGGCCCCGATCTACTTCGGCGTGCCGTGCACTACACCGGCAGTGTTATCCAGCAAGCTCTTGGTCGCGGTCTGGATATACGCTTCCAGCTTCTTCAGCATTTCCGGCTGGTCCGGGCTTTCGATCAGCTCGGCCTTGAACTCGCTGCCCAACTGGTAGCGGTACATGCGCGGGGTCATGTCCTTGGACTCGATCAGGATGCGGTCGCCCTGCACCAGGCCGACGATCTGCTCGCTGCCCGATGGCTTGATCATGCCCACGCCCTGGTCGCCCTCAGGCAGGTTGAGCAGGTCGCGACCCCAGCACTGGTGACGGGCCTGGCCACCCAGGCGGCCCATGATGGTCGGCACGATGTCGACCTGGGTACCCACGGTGTGGTTGACCGCACCGAACTTCTCCTGGATGCCCGGGGCAATCAGCAGCAGCGGCACGTTGAAGCGGCCCAGATCCAGCTCGGTGACCTGCTGGTGGTTGCCAAAGCCATGGTCGCCAACGATGACGAACAGAGTTTCCTTGAAGTACGGCTCCTTGCGCGCCTTCTCGAAGAACTGCCCCAGCGCCCAGTCCGAATAGCGCATGGCGGTCAGGTGCTCGTCCAGGCGGCCCTGGCCGGTTACCGGCTCTACCGGCAGGTCCTTGGGCAGCGCGTACGGGGTATGGTTGGACAGGGTCTGCAGCAGCGCGTAGATCGGCTTCTTGCCATCGTGCTTGGCCAGCTCTTCGGCGCCGCGGTCGAACATGTCCTGGTCGGACACGCCCCAGGTCGGGTCGGAGAACACCGGGTTGACGAAGTCGTTACGGCCAATGAAGGTGGTCATGCCTTGGTTGCCGAAGAACCCGGACTGGTTGTCCCAGGCAAAGTCGCCGTTGTAGACGTACACGTCGTCGTAATCGCGGGCGCTGAGCAAGGCTGGCAGGCCGGACAGCTTGTGGCCGCCTTCCGGGGTCTGCATCAGGTATTCGAAGCCTGGCAGGTTGGGGAAGCAGGCCATGGTGGCGAACATGCCCTGGTGGGTATGGGTGCCGTTGGAGAAGAAGCGGTCGAACAGCAGGCCCTCTTTGGCCAGCTTGTCGAAGTACGGGGTGATGTTGTTGGGGCTGCCCAGCGCGCCCACCGAGTGGCCGGCGAAGCTTTCCATCAGGATCACCACCACGTTCTTGATCGGCAGGGTGCGCTCGGCCGGCGGCACGAAGTCGCGGCGGATGGCAGCCTCGTCGGCATCGACCAGGGTGTCGTTGGCGGTCAGCAGCTGCTCGCGCACGCTCTGCGTGGCCACGTCCTGCTCCAGCACCGGCTTCCAGATGTTGGCGCGGTCTTCGCCGAAGCGGCTCTTGGCAGCATCGATCAGGGTCAGGGTGCCGTTCAGGCCCAGCTGGTTGACGAAGTTGGAATCGGTGGTGAAGGCATCACCCCAGCGCATCGGCGGGCCCTGGCGCAGGGTGCCACGGGCGGCGACCACGGCCACCAGCAGGATCACCATGAACACCGCCAGGCGGTTGTACCACGGCGCCGCGCGGCGCTGCAGAGTGACCTCGCCGTCGCCATTGCCACGGGTCATGCGGTCGATGCCCTTGAACAGCAGGCTCAGCAGCCAGGTGCCGAACAGCCAGGCCAGCAGGTAGCGCACCACCGGGAAGCCGTACCAGAGCATGCTCAGCACGGTTTTCGGGTCTTCCTTGATGTACTGGAACACCAGGCCGTTGAGGCGCTGGTGGAACTCGCGATAGAAGTCCATCTCCATCAGGCCGAGGAACATCACCACGCTCGACGTGATGGTCAGCCAGAAACGGAACAGGCCACGCCGGGCCATGGCCCAGGGGCTGAGGATGGCCAGCAGCAGCGGAATGCTGATGTACACCACCACCCGCAGGTCGAAGCGCAAGCCGTTGAGGAAGCCTTCGGCGACGGTCGCGTTGGGGGTATCGCCGATCATGTCGCTGTTGTAGACCAGCAGCGCCAGGCGCACGAGGCTGAGCATCAGCATGATCACCAGGCCGCTGAGCAGCGTGTAGGCCAGGTGGGATTTCAGGGTGGGCGAGAACGACGCTCGCGCGCCCCGTTGCTTCAAGGCGTCCGGGTTAGCCATGAATGGGAAGGTCCTAGGATTGCGGGTTTGCGGAGATGGCGCAGGTGTATACCAACGCAGCATTGTGCGGGTGCGGATTCTGTTTAAACCAATGTGAAAATTTTGTCACGGGGGTGTTGCCGCTTTTGTCTGTTACGGCCTCTTCGCGGGCACGCCCGCTCCCACAGGGGGATCACTGCCCTCGGTGCCGGTGATATCCCTGTGGGAGCGGGCGTGCCCGCGAAGAGGCCAGCACAGCCATTCAGATCCGCACATTCCCCCGCGGCCCGGCGATCGCCCAGATCACCAGGCCCACCACCGGTAGCAAGGCGATCAGCAAGATCCACAACACCTTGATGCCCACTTCGCTGCCACTCTTGATCACATTGAGGATGGCCCAGATATCCAGCGCCAGGATGATCAGCCCGACAAGGCTGTTGAACGTCGACCCCATGCCTAAACTCCTGTCCAGAGGCTTTGCCACAGCATAGCCAGCTATCACGTCGATAGAAGGGAATCCTTGGCCGTTTGCGCGGGTCACTGCTTAAACTGCTGTATCCATCGATTTCGAGGTTGCCATGCCCCCCGCTCATACCCACCCCGTTGCCCTGCCCTCGCCCGTCAGCGCCTGGCGCCAACAGATGCACGACAATCCATGGATAGGCGCCGGCCTGGCCCTGAGCCTGCTGGTGGTACTGGTGCTGCTGGGGGCAAGCCTGTGGAACGCAGTGAACGGCGACCACGCCGAGAACCTGCACCTGGCCGCACTGGGCGGGTTGTCCGGCTTTGGCGCCACGGCGCTGGGCGCGGTGCTGGCGGTGGTGCTGCGCGATGTCAGGGCGCGCACCCAGGATGTGATGCTGGGTTTTGCCGCCGGCATGATGCTGGCGGCCAGTTCGTTTTCGCTGATTCTGCCGGGCCTGGATGCCGCCCGCGAAATTACCGGCAACGGCCCGGCCGCGGCCTTTACCGTGGTGCTGGGCATGGGCCTGGGCGTGCTGCTGATGCTGGGCCTGGACCGCTTCACCCCGCATGAACACGAAAGCACCGGCCCGTGCGGCCCGGAGGCCGAGCGCATCAGCCGGGTGTGGTTGTTCGTGCTGGCGATCACCCTGCACAACCTGCCTGAGGGCATGGCCATTGGCGTGAGCTTTGCCAATGGCGACATGAACATCGGCCTGCCGCTGACCAGCGCCATCGCCATCCAGGACATCCCCGAGGGGCTGGCCGTGGCGCTGGCCTTGCGCGCTACCGGGTTGTCGAACCTGAAGGCTGCACTGGTGGCGATCGGGTCGGGGCTGATGGAGCCGCTGGGTGCGGTGATCGGCCTGGGGATTTCAACCGGCTTTGCCCTGGCCTACCCGGTGAGCATGGGGCTGGCGGCGGGGGCGATGATCTTTGTGGTTAGCCACGAGGTGATTCCCGAAACCCACCGCAATGGGCACCAGACAGCGGCGACCCTGGGGTTGATGGGTGGGTTTGCGGTGATGATGTTCCTCGATACCGCGCTGGGCTGAAGTTCTGGGCTGACTGTACCGGCCCTATCGCCGGCAAGCCAGCTCCCACAGGTACAGCACAGGTTTCGAACTCTGTGGTGATCCTGTGGGAGCTGGCTTGCCGGCGATAGGGCCATCAGCCTTTAGATGTGTACAGCCACTTTCAATGCCTCCAGGGCAGGCTCGACCTTGATCCCCACCTCTGCCCCCAGCTCCAGCACCCGCGCCAGGTCTTTCTGCCCCACCATCACCATCTGCAGCTCGTCATCCAGCAACTGGCTGAAGTTGAGCAGCACATAACCACCGGCCTCTTTGTTCAGAGCGCCCATCTGCACCTGGATGCGGTTGAGTGCGGTCAGCGGCTCGGTGCGGGCCAGTTGCTTGGGCTTGAGGGTGAACGGCACACTCTGGTCGAACGAATCGCTGATCTGCTGGAACAGGTCCTGGTAGCTGTCGGCCTGGAACACCACGGTGTCCGGCAGGCTGCCCAGCACCACCCATTCGCCCAGCGGGATGGGGAAGCTGTCGTCGTAGTTGATGTCGGGGTTGGCGGCCAGGAAGGCGGCGGGGTCGGCGTAGGCCTGGGCGGCCTCGTCGGCGATGCGCTCGATGTCTTCCTCGCGCATGCAGCCAGCGCCAATGAGGCTGATGAATTCGAGCAACTGAGTTTTCATGAAAGGGGGCCTGCGACGGGTGAAAAGTCGCCAAGGATAGCCGCAAATGCCCCCTTGCGGTTAGCCGGCCAGCACTTGCAGGCGCGCTGCGGCGTCCACGGCCCCCATGGTTTGCGCTGCCATCAACGCGGTGGTACCACGGGCATCCTGACGGGCCGGGTCGGCCCCCTGGGCCAGCAGGTAGTCGAGGATTTCGCTGCGGTTGAACATGGCCGCCAGCATCAGCGCGGTGCGGCCATCCTGCGCGGCGGCGTCCACCGGTACGCCGTGCTCCAGCAACAGGCGGATCATGGCCAGGTCGCCCTTGAACGCGGCACCGGCGATGGGTAGCTGGCCGTTATCGTTGGCAATCAGCGGGTCGGCGCCATGCGCCAGCAGCACGCGCACTGCGTCGTGGTGGCCGTGGTAGCTGGCCAGCATCAGCAGGGTGTCACCCTTGTGGTTGCGCAGGTTGGCCGGCATGCCGCTGGCAAGCAGGCGCCCGAGCATCTCGGCATCGCCTTGGCGAGCACGTTCGAACACCTGCTCGGCGAAGGCGGCGGTTTCGTCGTCAGTCATGGTGGCAGGCGTGGGTTGGCTGGACATTTGGAACCTCCTGGCAGAAATCGTTGCCCAAGTCTTTGTCAGGCAAGGCTGCCGGGTCAAAGGTTCAGTTTCTATCGGGCCGATAGCTGGCCACGGGTCGTGCAATATGCACTGTGCAAAATGCACGACCGTGCAGCTTGCACGACAGCGTTTTGGAAAAAAATGCGTAAACAACTGAATTTAAAGGGATTTTTCAGAAAAAAATTCCTGGCACGGTCACTGCAACAATCAACTCACGTCTGCCACGCAACAGCCAGGAGTTGATATGGACCTCATCCAGGAAAAGTTCGTTTCGGTATTTTCGGCCTACCAGGTAAATACCCAGGCCCGGCCCGACGGCGGTGTGCTGCTGACCCTGCGCGCAGCTGATGGCAAGGTCACCCGCCGGGTACTGACCTATACGCAATTGCACAGTGCCGAACAGCTTTCGTGGGCGATCAGTGCGATTCGCCGGGATCTGGCCGAACAGGCCAGTGAACTGCCGGTGATTTCGATGCTGCAGAGCCAGCAGCGGTTTGCCTTGCCGACTTATCGCTGAGTTTTGTGTTGGTTTATCTGGCCTCTTCGCGGGCTCACCCGCTCCCACAGGCATAGCGCGGCCCTCAGGCTCGGCGATATACCTGTGGGAGCGGGCGAGCCCGCGAAGAGGCCAGCAAAGCCATCACAACTCATCAATGCCCAGAAACGCGCGCGCAGTCACATCCCCGGTAAACCTCGGCTGCATCCCCTGCTCGCTGCCATACAACCGCAACGCCAGGCAAAACGGCGCATCGCCCAGCTCGACCCAGCGCCGGGTCCCCGCTGGCACCACCAGCTGGTCACCCTTCTCGCACAGCACCGAATACACCCAATCCCCCAAACGCAGGCCAACCTGCGCCCGCCCGCTGATCACGGCAAACACCTCGTCGGCGTCATGCACATGCTCATCGCGCACATCCACCTGCGCCGGGGCCTCGCCGTCACGGTTGAGCACCACGAAGGCTTTGCTGCCATGCGCCGTCATCAACTGGTCCAGGTGCCCGCGGCAGGCCTCCAGCACCTCGTCCTGGGCCGTGCCCGGGCGCACCCGCAGGCCATGCTCGGCCTGGGTAAAGCGCACGCCCTGCTCGGCCAGGGTGGCGGCGATGTCGTCGTGGTGGGTCAGCACCTTGTTCGGCAGTTCCGGGCTGGAGGGGTGGAAAACGCTGAGAATGCTCATCAGGGGCGGGTCCTGGTCGGTTGCGAACAAAGGGCAATGATAACGGCTGCAGCCAAGGCTGCGGCACTGGCCATACCAAAGGTGAAGGTGGGCCCCAGCAGTTTCCAGCTGTAACCCGAATACAACGCCCCCAGCGCACCGCCAGTGCCCGACAGCGCCGCATACAGCGCCTGGCCCTGGCCCTGCTGGCGGGCGCCGAAGCTTGCCTGGACGAAAGCGATGCTGGCGGCATGGAAGCAGCCGAAGGTGGCAGCATGCAGCACCTGGGCGAACACCAGCACCGCCGGCTCACCGGCCAGGTTGCCCAGCAACAGCCAGCGCAGCGCCGCCAGCACGAAGCTGGCCAGCAGCACCTGCTGCACCGAAAAGCGCGCGAAGATGCGGCTCATGGCCATGAACACCAGTACTTCGGCCACCACCCCCAGTGCCCACAGCAAGCCAATGGCACCCCGGGCATAGCCCAGGTGTTCCAGGTGCAGGGTGAGGAAGGTGTAGTACGGCCCGTGGCTGAGTTGCATCAGTGCCACGCAGGCGTAGAACGCGATCACCCCGGGCGCCCGCAGCTGCTGCAGGAAGCCGCCCGCGCCGCTGCGCTCGCCCTGCTCCACCGGCTGGGCATTGGGTACCCACAGGCTGGCGGCGACGATGCCGGCCATGATCGTGACCAGCGCCACCGGGTAGATATCCAGGCTCAGCCACTCGAACAGCCGGCCCAGGCCGACCACGGTAAGGATGAAGCCGATCGAGCCCCACAGGCGCACCTGGCTGTAGCGCGCGGTTTGCCCGTGCAGGTGGGCCAGGGTGATGACCTCGAACTGCGGCAGCACCGCATGCCAGAAGAACGCGTGCAGGGCCATGACCAGCGCCAGCCAGGCGTAGCTTTTGCCTAGGAAGATCAGGGCGAAGGTGGCCAGGGTCGACAATGCGCCCAGGCGCACGATCAGCAGGCGCTGGCCGGTGCGGTCACCCAGCCAGCCCCACAGGTTGGGGGCGATGCAGCGCATGAGCATGGGGATGGCCACCAGCTCGCCGATGCGTGCTGGAGAGAAGCCCAGATGGTCGAAGTACAGCGCCAGGAACGGGGCGGTGGAACCGAGCAGGGCGAAGTAGAACAGATAGAAGCTGGACAGGCGCCAGTAGGGGATTGGTTGCATGGGGTGGCCTATGGGGTTGCCGGTACTGGCCCTATCGCCGGCAAGCCAGCTCCCACAGATACCCCACAATGTTCAGGCTTGTGGTAATCCTGTGGGAGCTGGCTTGCCGGCGATAGGGCCAGTACAAGCGAATCAGAGCTGGCCCAGCACCGGGGTATTCACCTTCACATCGGCATTCTGCGCGCGGTGGCGCAGCAGGTGGTCCATCAGCGCGATGGCCATCATCGCCTCGGCGATCGGCGTGGCGCGGATGCCCACGCACGGGTCGTGGCGGCCTTTGGTGATGACGTCCACCGGGTTGCCGTCGATGTCGATGGAGCGGCCCGGGGTGGTGATGCTGGAGGTCGGCTTCAGCGCCAGGTGGGCAACGATCGGCTGGCCCGAGGAAATACCGCCGAGGATGCCGCCAGCATTGTTGCTGAGGAAGCCTTCCGGGGTCAGCTCGTCACGGTGCTCGGTGCCGCGCTGGGCCACGCTGGCGAAGCCGGCGCCGATTTCCACGCCCTTGACCGCGTTGATGCTCATCAGCGCGTGGGCCAGTTCGGCGTCGAGGCGGTCGAAGATAGGCTCGCCCAGGCCCGGCATGACGCCTTCGGCGACCACGGTGATCTTGGCACCCACCGAGTCCTGGTCACGGCGCAGCTGGTCCATGTAGGCCTCCAGCTCCGGCACTTTGCTCGGGTCAGGGCTGAAGAAGGCATTCTGCTCCACCGACTCCCAGGTCTTGAACGGGATTTCGATCGGGCCCAGCTGGCTCATGTAGCCGCGCACGGTAATGCCCTGGGTGGCCAGGTATTTCTTGGCGATGGCACCGGCGGCCACGCGCATGGCGGTTTCGCGGGCCGAGCTGCGGCCACCGCCGCGGTAGTCGCGGATGCCGTACTTGTGGTGGTAGGTGTAGTCGGCGTGGGCCGGGCGGAACAGGTCCTTGATCGCCGAGTAGTCCTTGGACTTCTGGTCGGTGTTGCGGATCAGCAGGCCGATCGAGCAGCCGGTGGTGCGGCCTTCGAACACGCCGGAGAGGATCTCCACCTCATCGGCTTCCTGGCGCTGGGTGGTGTGCCGGCTGGTGCCGGGCTTGCGCCGGTCGAGGTCGTGCTGCAGGTCGGCGAGGGAAATTTCCAGGCCCGGTGGGCATCCATCGACAATGGCGACCAACGCCGGGCCATGGCTCTCGCCAGCGGTGGTGACAGTGAACAGCTTGCCGTAGGTATTGCCGGACATGGACGCTCCGCGAGATCTGCCTGAAGTGAACGAAAGCGGCAGTATACAGATGGATTGATCGCCTGTGCTGGCCTCTTCGCGGGCTCGCCCGCTCCCACAGGTACCCCACACGACTCAGGCCTGGGGTAAACCTGTGGGAGCGGGCGAGCCCGCGAAGAGGCCGAACCTGCCAGGCAAGGCCCAAGAACCTTCCCGCAAACACTGGGTCAAACCCTCATCTCCCCATGTAGTACCGCATGATGTCGCGCCTCGTCGCCCTCTTCTTCCTGCTGTGCACCGGCCTGGCCCAGGCCGCCGCCCCCACCGTGCTGCAACGCCCGATCGACCTCGACACCGGCCAGGGCGTGCTGCACGGCAGCCTGCTGCTGCCGCAACAGCCCACCCCGCCACCGGTGGTGCTGATCATCGCCGGCTCCGGCCCCACCGACCGTGACGGCAACAACCCGGCGTCAGGCCGGGTCGACAACCTCAAGCGCCTGGCCCTGCTGCTGGCCAACGAGCACATCGCCAGCGTGCGCTACGACAAACGCGGGGTGGCCGCCAGCCAGCCGGCCACGCCCGACGAGCGTGACCTGAGCGTGGAGCGCTACGTGGCCGACGTGGTCGCCTGGAGCCACAAGCTCAAGGCCGACCCGCGCTTCGGCCCGTTGATCCTGATCGGCCACAGCGAAGGCGCGCTGATCGCCAGCCTGGCCGCCGAGCAGGCCGGCGCCAGCGCGGTGATTACCCTGGCCGGCAGCGGCCGGCCGCTGGCCGAGGTGCTGCGTGAACAGCTGGCCCAGCGCCTGCCGCCGGCACAACTGGCCGATGGCAGCGCCCTGCTCGACCGCCTGCAGGCCGGGCAGACCAGCCTGGAGGTGCCGGCGCCGCTGCGCCAGGTGTTCCGCCCCAGCGTGCAGCCCTACCTGATTTCGCTGTTCCAGCAGAACCCGGCGGCGGCCTTTGCCCGCCTGCCCATGCCCGCGCTCATTGTGCAGGGGCGCAACGACGTGCAGGTGGGCGTGGTCGACGCCGAACGGCTGAAGGCTGCCAAACCGGATGCCCAACTGGTGCTGATCGATGGCATGAACCACATGCTGCGCATCAGCCCCAAGGCGATGAGCCAGCAGCGCGACAGCTATCTCAACCCTGAACTGCCGCTGGCAAGGGAGCTGGGCGAGCAGATTGTGACGTTTATCCAGCATTTGCCTTCTGCCTGACCCTCAGGTCTTGGCCGGTACGGCCGATATTTCAGTATTAGCGGAATTTTGGGGCCGCTGGCGCGCCCCATCGCCGGCAAGCCAGCTCCCACAGGAACACAATAGGCCTGAATGCCCTGCGGTCCCTGTGGGAGCTGGCTTGCCGGCGATGGGCTGCGCAGCAGCCCCTGCCGCCTGCCCGTACCCAAGGACAAGCCCTGATGACAACCGCCCCCGCCGCCGTAGAGCCGGCCGAAGAGCCCGAGGAAAGCACCGCCCTGCCCTGGGCCGAGCTGGCCGCCGAACATTTCCAGCTGTTGCGCCTGGCCGCCCTGCCCACCGACCGCAACACCGGCGCACGGCCGCTGCGCTTTGTGCAGTTCGGTTATGCCGAACGCCACGACAAGGCCCACAGCCTGTTGCGCATGGAAATCCAGCTGCCCGGGCAGAAGGTGCACAAGGAACAGAACCGCCTGGACATTCGCGTCGACCACACCGCGCGCCTGGTGCGCATTGGCAATGAACATGGCCTGCAACTGGAGCCGCTGAACCGTGGCATTGGCCGCTTCCTGCTGGCCCAGGCCGCGCAGTGGCTGCAGCGCAAGTGGTCGCACTACCAGATCGAGGGCATGGCGCTGCCGAGCAAGGATGCGCTGAACGAAGACTCGCGCCTGCGTCGTGACCACTGTCTGCGCGGGATGGGTATCGAGGTGGAGTACGAGGACAGCCAGCATCTGAAGGGCCGTACCGTGGAAATGACGGTGGGCCAGCTCAAGGGCGCGTGGAACAGCGAGCGCTTGCAGCGAGTGGGGATACTGGATGCCGCCGGCCTGCTGCAGCAGGCTGACCAGCAGTTGCAGGAAAAGGAAGGGCAACTGCGTGAGCGGGATGAACGGGTTGCCAAGTACCAGCGTGAAGACAGCGGGTTGCGCTTTACCATCACCTGCCTGGTGGCGTTTGCGGTGTTCCAGGCGGGGTTGCTGATCTGGATTGCCACGCGCTGAGACCGCGTTGCGGCCATCGCCGGCAAGCCAGCTCCCACAAGTCCACCACAATGCTCGGGCCTGTGATATTCCTGTGGGAGCTGGCTTGCCGGCGATTGGGCTGCAGAGCAGCCCCTTTCAGGTTCAGACCCGGGCCTTGAACAGTTCCTGATGCTGGCGGCACTGCTCGGCAGTCAGCATGAACACCCCATGCCCGCCGCGCTCGAACTCCAGCCAGGCAAAGTCCACTTCGGGGTACAGCGCCTCGACATGCACCTGGCTGTTGCCCACCTCGACAATCAGCAAGCCCTTGTCAGTCAGGTGATCCGCCGCTTCGGCCAGCATGCGCCGCACCAGGTCCAGGCCATCGTTGCCGCAGGCCAGGCCCAACTCGGGCTCGTGGTGGTATTCGGCCGGCATGTCGTCGAAGTCTTCGGCATCGACATACGGCGGGTTGGACAGGATCAGGTCGAAACGCTGCCCCGGCAAACCGCCAAAGCCGTCGCCCTGCACGGTATACACGCGCCCGTCCAGGCCGTGGCGTTCGATGTTCTGGTTGGCCACTTCGAGCGCCTCGAACGACAGGTCGGCCAGCACTACCTCGGCCTCGGGGAACACGTCGGCGGCAACGATGCCGATGCAGCCAGAACCGGTGCACAGGTCGAGAATGCGCGCCGGCTCGCTCGCCAGCCACGGCTCGAAGCGTTTCTCGATCAGCTCGCCAATCGGCGAACGTGGCACCAGCACGCGCTCGTCGACGATGAACGACATGCCGCAGAACCAGGCCTCGCCCAGCAGGTAGGCGGCCGGCACGCGTTCTTCGATACGGCGCTTCAGCAGGTGCTGCAGGCGTACCCGCTCGTCGTCCTCGAGCATGCAGTCCAGGTAGCTGTCGGCCACCTCCCACGGCAGGTGCACCGCCCCCAGTACCAGCAGGCGGGCCTCGTCCCAGGCGTTGTCGGCACCGTGGCCGAAGAACAGGTCGTGCTCGTGGAAGCGGCTGACCGCCCAGCGGATGTAGTCGCGCAGCGTGCGCAGGCGGGATGTGATCACGGGGTACTCCTAATTCAGACCGGACAAAAGTCTAACAGCCCCACCCGCACATTTGTTCCTTTGCCTTACCCAATGGCTAGCCACAAGCCAGTAACCATGCCGCTTGCGTTGTCAACCATTCCCATTGGCGCCAAGGCAGGGGAGAATAGGTATACAAAAGCCCTATCCAAGGAGCCCTTGATGTCCGTTCCAACCACGATGTTTCGCCTCACTGGCCGCGACTACCCGCCGGCCAAGCTGAGCCACGCCAGCCTGATCATCATCGATGCGCAAAAGGAGTACCTCAGCGGGCCCCTGGCGCTGTCGGGCATGGACGAGGCCGTGGCCAACATCGCCAGGTTGCTCGACGCCGCGCGCAAGAGCGGCCGTCCGATCATCCACGTTCGCCACCTGGGCACTGTCGGTGGCCGCTTCGACCCACAAGGGCCGGCCGGCCAGTTCATTCCGGGGCTGGAGCCGCTGGAAGGCGAAATCGTCATCGAAAAACGCATGCCCAATGCATTCAAGAACACCCAACTGCATGAGACCCTGCAGGCGCTGGGCCACCTGGACCTGATCGTCTGCGGCTTCATGAGCCACTCCAGCGTCAGCACCACGGTACGCCGCGCCAAGGACTATGGTTACCGCTGCACCCTGGTGGAAGACGCTTCGGCGACCCGCGACCTGGCATTCAAGGATGGGGTGATCCCGGCCGCGCAGATCCACCAGTGCGAAATGGCCGTGATGGCCGACAACTTCGCTTGCGTGGCCCCCACCGCCAGCCTGATCTGATCGGCTGGGTACAACCGCCCGGCAGCCGGGCGGAACCCGATGGGCGGCTCCAGGTCGAATTCCGGATATCCACAGAGGAGAGCGGAATGAAGCTCAAAGGCAGTTTCGACGCCAAGCGCCTGCGCCCGCGCGAACCGCGTAACTGGGGCGCCCGCCTGGCGGCCGGCCTGTCGGCCATGCTGGCGACCCTTGGCGTGCTGCTGGCGATGGCCGGGGTCGCCGGCCTGCTGGGCAACTACCCTGCCCTGGCGGAGCTCAATGCCAACAAACCGCTGGCCGGCATCCTCACCGTGGCCGGCCTGCTGCTGCTGTGGCTGGGCGTGCGCTTCTGGCGGCGCAGCCGCATTCGCCTGCGCCGCGGGCGGGAACTGAACCTGTCGCCGCACCTGATGAAGAAGCATGACTGAAACCTGTGCCGGCCCTATCGCCGGCAAGCCAGCTCCCACAGGTACCCCACAAGTCCTCAGGCCCTTGGTAATCCTGTGGGAGCCGGCTTGCCGGCGATAGGGCCCACACAGGCTGCACAAGGCCCCACAGTCGCGTAAACTACGCCGCCCACGTGGAGGCATCATGCAAGACGACGATTTTTCCCTGTTCAAGGCCGAAGTGCGCGGTGTCAAACCGATCACGCACGACCGCGCCGAAGTCGGCAAGCCCAAGGCCGACCGCCAGAAGCTGGCCGGCCTGCGCCAGGCGGCGACCGTGCGCAGTGACAAGGCGCTGGTGATCGACGGCATGTCCGACCAGTTCGTCATCGACGTTGGCGCCGAAGACGAGCTGCTGTGGCGCCGCGATGGCGTGCAGGAAGGCCAGCTGCGCAAGCTGAAGCTGGGGCAGATCCCGTTCGAGGGCAGCCTCGACCTGCATGGCATGACCGTGGAAAAGGCCCGCGAAACCCTGTGGGACTTCATCGCCGAAGCCACCAAACTGGAAGTGCGCTGCGTGCGGGTTACCCACGGCAAGGCCGCGCGCCTGGACGGCAAGCGCCCGATGATCAAGAGCCACGTCAACACCTGGCTGCGCCAGCACCCGCAGGTGCTCGGTTTTGCCTCGTGCAACGCCCGCCACGGCGGCACCGGCGCGGTGTATGTGATGCTCAAGCGAACCATGCTCGAAGGCCGCGACGAGTAACGCCGCGCTTGCAGCGCCGCCCTCACCGCCGTACCCTTCGTTTTTGCGATTTTTTCCCACAGGTAGATCCATGTCCCTGGAACAGAACTACACCGAGATCCTCAGCCAGATTGGCGAGGACGTCTCCCGTGAGGGCCTGCTCGACACGCCCAAGCGGGCTGCAAAGGCGATGAAGTACCTTTGCCGCGGTTATGAGCAAACACTGGAAGAAGTCACCAACAACGCGCTGTTCAGCTCTGACAACAGCGAAATGGTGCTGGTCCGGGACATCGAGCTGTATTCGATGTGCGAACACCACATGCTGCCGTTCATCGGCAAGGCGCACGTGGCCTACCTGCCCAAGGGCAAGGTACTGGGCCTGTCGAAGGTGGCGCGCATCGTCGACATGTACGCTCGCCGCCTGCAGATCCAGGAAAACCTCAGCCGCCAGGTTGCCGAGGCCGTGCAGCAGGTAACCGGCGCCGCCGGTGTTGCCGTGGTCATCGAAGCCAAGCACATGTGCATGATGATGCGCGGTGTCGAGAAGCAGAACTCGACCATGATCACCTCGGTGATGCTGGGTGAGTTCCGCGAAAACGCCGCCACCCGCAGCGAGTTCCTCAGCCTGATCAAGTGATTGGCTGCTGACCCCGAGCCGACCCTGCCGGGTCGGCTTTTTCATTTCAGGAGTTGCCCATGATCGTCAAAGCCCTGCGGGTTGGCCTCGGCCAGCTCATCGTGTTCGGCGACTGGATCAGCCGCCCGGCCAAGCGCAAGCGCGACGCCGCCGCCCAAGCCCGCGTCGAGCAAGCGGCCCAGGGCCTGGCGCTGTACCAGTTCCACGCCTGCCCGTTCTGCGTCAAGACCCGCCGTACCCTGCACCGTTTGAACGTGCCGGTGGCGCTGCGCGATGCCAAGAACGACCCGGTGCACCGCCAGGCCCTGCAGGAAGGTGGCGGCCGGGTGAAAGTGCCGTGCCTGCGCATTGAAGAAGCGGGCAAGGTGACCTGGATGTATGAGTCCAAGGCGATCATTGCCTACCTGGATGAGCGGTTCGCTTCGGCCTGACCGTTTGCAGGCGGCCTGTACTGGCCCTTTCGCGGGCACGCCCGCTCCCACAGGTTCACCACAGGGCTGAATATTGTGGAATACCTGTGGGAGCGGGCATGCCCGCGAAGAGGCCGGCACAGGCTAGAAACTAGCCCACCATCGGCACATGCCGTGGATGGCTGCTGACCCGCTCCAGCCAGGCCCTCACTGCCGGGTAGTCGGCCAGGTCGAACCCGCCCTGCTGCGCCACATGGGTGTAGGCATACAACGCCACATCGGCAATCGAATACTGCTCGCCGACCAGATACGGCGTCATCTGCAGCTGCCGCTCCATCACCCTCAGGGCCTTGTAACCGCCCTTGTGCAGCTTGCGGTACTCCTCCAGGCGCTCGTCTGGCAACCCCAGGTAGAACTGGATGAAACGCGCCACGGCAATGTACGGCTCATGGCTGTACTGCTCGAAGAACTGCCACTGCAACACCTGGGTGCGCAGGCGTGGCTCGGTGGGCAGAAACTCGCTGCCATCGGCCAGGAAGTTGAGAATGGCATTGGACTCCCACAGGTAGCTGCCGTCTTCCAGCCCCAGCACCGGCACCTTGCCGTTGGGGTTCATCGCCAGGAACTCGGGCGTTTCGGTCTCACCCTTGAGGATGTCCACCGGGTGCCATTCATATGGCCGGCCCAGCAGGCTCAACATCAGCTTGACCTTGTAACAGTTGCCCGACTGGTAGTCGCCATAGACCTTGTACATCACCCCTCCACTCCCAAGCAGTTCTGCATTTGCGCCCAATAGTTGGCGACTGTACGGCTAAAAGCAATGGCCGCTGTATGGCAAGGATCAACCTTGCTCGCTGTAGTCTGAAAAAACTGCTTACACCTTTACAAGGATTTTGTTCATGACCGATGCCACTTCCGCACGCCTTCGGCCCCTGGCAGACAGCTCCCCGTCGGCGGTGGTCGCCGGCTTCATCGCCATGCTCACCGGCTATACCAGCTCGCTGGTGCTGATGTTCCAGGCCGGCCAGGCTGCCGGGCTGACCAGCGCGCAGATTTCGTCATGGATCTGGGCGTTGTCGATCGGCATGGCGGTGTGCAGCATCGGCCTGTCGCTGCGTTACCGCACACCGATCACCGTGGCCTGGTCCACCCCCGGCGCCGCCCTGCTGATCACCAGCCTGGGCGGGGTCAGCTATGGCGAGGCGATCGGCGCCTACATCACCTGCGCCGTGCTGGTGCTGATCTGTGGCCTGACCGGCAGCTTCGAGCGCCTGGTCAAGCGCATCCCGGCCTCGCTGGCCTCGGCGCTGCTGGCGGGCATCCTGTTCAAGATCGGCAGCGAAATCTTCGTTGCCGCCCAGCACCGCACCTTGCTGGTACTGGGCATGTTCTTCAGCTACCTGCTGGTCAAGCGCCTGTCGCCGCGTTACTGCGTACTGGCCGCGTTGCTGGTGGGCACGGTGCTGTCCGGCGCCCTCGGCCTGCTGGACTTCAGCGGCTTCCGCCTGGAAGCGGCCACGCCGGTGTGGACCACGCCAAGCTTCTCGCTGGCGGCGACCATCAGCATTGGCATTCCGCTGTTCGTGGTGGCGATGACCTCGCAGAACATGCCGGGTGTGGCCGTGCTGCGCGCGGACGGCTACCAGGTGCCGGCCTCGCCGCTGATCTCGGCCACCGGCTTTGCCTCGCTGCTGCTGGCACCGTTCGGCTCGCACGGGGTCAACCTGGCGGCGATCAGCGCGGCGATCTGCACCGGGCCACATGCCCATGAAGACCCGGCCAAGCGCTATACCGCGGCGGTGTGGTGCGGGATTTTCTATGGCATTGCCGGGGTGTTCGGCGCGACCTTGGCGGCGTTGTTTGCGGCGCTGCCGAAAGAGCTGGTGCTGTCGATTGCGGCGCTGGCGCTGTTTGGCTCGATCATGAACGGGCTGACCGTGGCGATGAGCGAAGCGCGGGAGCGGGAGGCGGCGGTGATCACCTTCATGGTTACCGCTTCGGGGCTGACCTTGTTCTCGATCGGCTCGGCGTTCTGGGGGATTGTGGCGGGGGTACTGGCCTTGATGATCCTCAACCCGCGCAGGGCCTGAAGGTATTTGTTGCCTGTACTGGCCTCTTCGCGGGCACGCCCGCTTCCACAGGTACACCACTGCCCTCAGGTTCAGTGATATCCCTGTGGGAGCGGGCGTGCCCGCGAAGAGGCCGGTACAGGCAACACAAGGCCCAAGCCCAGATCACAACCTGAAATGCCCCACCATCCCCTTCAGATCAGTACCCAACTGCGCCAGCTCGATACTCGACCGGGCATTGTCCTGCATTGCCAACGCCGCCTGATCGGCACTACCACGGATCTGCGTGACGCTGCGGCTGATCTCTTCCGCCACCGAACTCTGCTGCTCGGCCGCCGCGGCAATCTGCTGGTTCATCTGCTGGATCAATGACACCGCCGCCGCGATACTGCCCAGCGCGCTTTCGGTCTGCAGCGCATCGGCCACCGCCAAACGCACCAGCTCGGTACTGCCGCGAATCTGCGCCACCGACTGCTGGGCATTGCCACGCAGGCTGGCGACCAGGGTCTCGATCTGCTCGGTAGACTGCCGGGTACGCCGCGCCAGCGCACGCACCTCATCAGCGACCACGGCAAAACCACGGCCCTGCTCACCCGCCCGGGCGGCTTCGATAGCAGCATTCAGCGCCAGCAGGTTGGTCTGCTCGGCCACGCTCTTGATCACTTCCAGCACGTCGCCAATGGTGTGGATCTCGGCACTGAGGCTGTCGATGCCGGCGCTGGCCGTCTCCGCCGCCGACGCCAGTTGCTCGATGCGCTGCATGCTCTGGCGCACCACCTGCTGCCCGGAATCAACCTTCTCGTCCGCAGCCTGGGCTGCCTGCGCCGCCTCTTCGGCATTACGCGCCACATCGTGCACCGTGGCGGTCATCTGTTGCATGGCGGTGGCCACCTGCTCGGTCTCTTCCTTCTGGCTGCCCACCTCGCGGTTGGTCTGCTCGGTCACCGCCGACAGCGCCTGCGCATTGCCGGCCAGTTGCTCGATGCCCTGCTGCAAACCGCTGACAATGCCCGACAGGCCCGCCGCCATCTGCTGCATGGCCTGCATCAGCTGCCCTACTTCGTCACGCCGTGGAGCCTGGGCGTCAAAGCTCAGCTCGCCGGCAGCGATGCGCTGGGCGCGGGCAATCACATGCTTGAGCGGCCCGACCACGGCGCGGGTGATCAGCCAGGCGGCCAGCACACCTACCAGCAGCGCCAATGCCGTGGCCAGGCCGATGGCCACGGCATTGCGTTGCAGTTCGCCCTGCAGGGCCTGCTCTTGCCCCAGGTAGGCCTGGTCGACCCGACTGGTGACTTGCTCGGCACTGGCCTGCAACTGCGCCTTCAAGCCCTGCTCGCGGGCCAACTGGTCAGTGTATTCGTTGAGCTTTTCCGAGAAGCTGCCAATGTGCCCCGCCACTTCGCCCAGCACACTCTGGTAGCCGGCATCGCTGACAGCGCCCTGCAACTGGCTAACCAGGCTGGCGGCCTCGACGGTCTGGGCGATGCGGTCCTGGCTGACGCCCTCTTCGCCCTTGCGGCTTTTTTCCAGGCGTACCCGCGCTTCGTCCATGGCCTGCAGCATCAGCCGCGACACCTGCGCCACCTGCCCGGCCTGCTCGAGGAACGCGCCGCCCTGCTGGCCCTGGGACTGCTTGAGGGTATACACGCCGTCGTCAGCCAGGCCGGCCTGCAGCACATCGAGGTTGTTGGCCACGCTGGACACCGACCAGCTGGCCATGTCCAGCGCCAGCTCCTTGGCCTGCACCGCTTCGACAAAGGCCTCGAATGCCTGGCCATAGGCGGCCAGGTCGGTTTCCGCCGCCGCCAGCGCCGGCAGGCCACGGGCGCGTTCGGCCAAGCCCTGCAGGCCGCTGCGCAAGGCCTCGGCCTGCTGCAGGTCGGAGCGCAGGGCAAAGGCCTGCTCGTGCTGGCGCAAGCGCAGCAGGTCGGTATTGAACTGGGCCAGTTGGCGCAAGCTGTCGAAGCGCTGGCCAACGCTGTGCAGCGCGGCAATGCCAATGGCCGCCACCGCCAAGGTCAGCACCAGCACCAGGGCAAAGCCCAGGCCGAGTTTGCGGGCCATGCCCAGGTTGGCCAGCACACCGTGCTTGCTCGTGCCCATGCCGATTCCCCTTCTGCGTGCGAGGTTATCCCGAAGGCCAAGGGTGGCAACGTTGCCAGCCGATGAACAAGGGCCTGGCGTCAGAATAGTGTCAAATAGCTATGAGCGTGTCGCTATCAGCTTGGCAGAGGTCGCCCTGCGTGCTGAAGGAAGGCCTGGGCGCGAGAGTCCTGCCCGTAGGCGACATTGATGCGCAGCCAGTCGCTGGCCGTGCCCTGGTAATCGAAGGCGCTGCCGGGGGTGAGCAGCACATCGTGTTCCAGCGCCAGGCGCTCCAGGCTGGCGAAATCCCGGCCCGGCACGCAGGCCCAGACGAACATGCCGCCGTAGGGCTCGCAGAACACCTGCCAGCCCGCCTGTTCCAGCTGGCCGAGCAGCCTGGCCATGTGCTGCCCCAGGCGCACACGCAGCCGCTGCACGCTCTTGCGGTAGCTGCCGTTGGCCAGCATCTGCCCCACCACCTGCTCGGCAAAGCGCGAGGTGCCGATGCCGCTGACCATCTTCAACTCGGCCAGGCGCGCCAGCAATGCCGGGTCGGCGACCAGGTAGCCGACCCGCAACGAGCTGCTGAGGGTTTTCGAGAAGCTGGCCATGTAGATTACCCGCTGCTCGCTGTCGAGGGTGGCCAGGCGGGTGGCAGGTCCTTCCTGGAAGTCGGCGTAGATATCGTCCTCGATTATGCGCAAGTCGTGCTCGCGGGCCAGCTCCAGCAGGCGATACGCCACCTTGGGCGTCAGGCTGGTGCCGGTGGGGTTTTGGTACAGGCTGTTGATGAACAGGCAGCGCGGCTTGTGCGCCGCCAGCAGGGCTTCGAGGGTGGCCAGGTCCGGGCCTTCGGCGGTGCGCGGCACCGGCAGCATGTGCACTTGGTGCTGGCGCAGCAGGTTGTACAGGTTGTAGTAGCCGGGGTTTTCCACCAGCACCGTGTCGCCCGGGCGCAGCAGGGTGCGCACCAGCAGGTCGAGGCCGTGGCTGGCGCCGTGGGTGGTGAGGATACGTTCGGGGCCGGCGGCGATGCCCAGCTGCGCCAGGCGCTTGTGCAACTGCTGGCGAAGGCTGGCCAGGCCCAAAGGTGGGCAATAGTCGAACAGGTCCTGTGGGTTGCCGCGGCTGACCTGGCGCACTGCCTGGGCCAGTTCGGTGGCGGCGCGCCAACTGCTGGGCAACCAGCCGCAGCCCAGCTTGAGCAACTCGTCATGGCCCTCGCGAAACTGCCGCCAGCTGCCGTCGCCGGCCTCGCCCCAGGGTTGGGCGTCTTCCACGGCCAGGCCGTGTTTGCGCTCGGCGACGAAAAAGCCAGTGCCGTGGCGGGCCTCCAGCCAGCCGCTGGCGACCAGGCGGTCGTAGGCTTCGATCACACACGACGCACTGACCGCCTGGCTGCGGGCCAAGGCCCGGATCGACGGCAGGCGCGCGCCGGGGCGCAGGCGTTGCTGGTCGATCCAGGTTTGCAGGTGGTCGGTGAGTTGCTGTACCAGCGGGGTGGTGCTGGTGCGGTCGAGGGGCAAGTGCATGGGGCAAGTGTTCGCTGGTTTTGAGCGAACAGTTAAGCATAAAAGGGGTGGCGGTGTGTCTGGTGATGGGAATGGGCTGACATCAGAGTGGGCAGGCCCGGCCCTTTCGCGGGTGAACCCGCTCCCACAGAGATCGCACCCAACCCGAGAGCGGTGCAGTACCTGTGGGAGCGGGTTCACCCGCGAAAGGGCCGGTACAGCCACTACAGAACCAGGATCCCTACCCATGCCCTCCGCCCCGGCCCGCCTGGCCTTCGCCCTCTGCCTGATCACCCTGGCCGTCAACCTGCAGGCCCCGCTGTACATCACCTACGCCGACCTCTCCGGCCAAGGCGCCGCCGCCACCGCAGTGGCCTTCTCCGGCTATGTGCTCGGCGTACTACCCGTGCTGCTGGCCCTGGGCGGGCTGGCCGACCGGGTTGGGCGCCGGCCATTGGTGCTCGCCGCACTGGCCTTGTCGATGGTCGCCACCGTGCTGATGCTGCTGGCCCCCAGCCTGCAAACCCTGGGCCTGGCGCGACTGTTCCTCGGCCTGGGCACCGGTCTCGCCTCGGCCACGGCCACCGCCTACATGGGTGAACTGATGGGCGGCGCAGACAACACCCGCGCCGCCAATTGGGTTACCGCCAGCACCTCGCTGGGCTTTGGCCTGGGCGCGGCGCTGACCAGCCTGTTCCTGCTGCGCGGCCCCAGCCTGACCCCAGGCAGCTTCCACCTGCAACTGCTGCTGGCGGCGCTGGCCATGCTGCTGGTGTGGCGCCTGCCGGACCCACGCCCGGCAGCACGCAACCCCATGCTGCGCCTGCCCTGCTACCCCCGTGGCAGCGTGGCCTATGGCCTGGCCATTTTGCTGGCGTGGGCCTGCGTGGGGCTGGTGATCGCCCTGCTGCCGGGCATCCTGCGCCAGCATGGGCTTAGCGCCTGGTCGGGGTTCTCGACCTTTTGCGTGATCAGCTGCGGGTTGTTGTTCCAGCCCATGGCACGGCGCCTCAGCAGCCGTACGGCCACGTTGCTGGGGCTGGTGATATTGCCGTGCAGCTATGCCGTGCTGGCTTGGGGTGCGGACAGCGGCCAGCTGGGCGCGGTATTGCTGGGTGCGGTGGCGGCCAGTAGTGCGTGCTACGGGTTTATCTACCTGGGCGGGCTGGCGGCGGTGAACGAGCTGGCCGGCAGCGAGAAGACACGGGCCAGTGCCGGATTCTTCCTGCTGGCGTACCTGGGGTTCAGCCTGCCGGTGATCTTTACCGGGTTGTTGAGCGACCGGCTGGGATCACGATTGGCGTTGCTGGTATTTGGTGGGGTGTTGATGGTGGGGTGTGTGGTTGTAGGGCTGGCATTGTGGTGGTCTGCCAGGGCCTCTTCGCGGGTAAACCCGCTCCCACAGGGACATCACAGGACCTGAGGGCAGCGGGGTACCTGTGGGAGCGGGCAAGCCCGCGAAGAAGGCCACGCGGTTTCGGCTCAGATCGCCGTAGCCCCACCATCCACCGCCAGGCAATGCCCAGTAGTGAACGCTGCGCCATCACTGCACAGGTACAGCACGGCACTGGCAATTTCCTCGACCTTGCCAATGCGCCCCACCGGATGCATGGCAGCGGCAAACTCGGCCTTGCGTGGGTCGGCCTCATAGGCACGGCGGAACATGTCGGTGTCGATCACCGCCGGGCACACCGCATTCACCCGGATGCCCTTCTTGGCGTACTCGATGGCCGCCGACTTGGTCAGGCCGATCACCGCGTGCTTGGAGGCGCTGTAGATGCTCATCTTCGGCGCCGCGCCCAAGCCCGCCACCGAAGCGGTATTGACGATGGCCCCACCGCCCTGGGCCAACAGCAACGGCAGCTGGTACTTCATGCACAGCCACACACCCTTCACGTTGACGCCCATGATGGCATCGAACTCCGCCTCGCTGCCCTCGGCCAAGCGGCCCTGCTCTATCTCGATACCTGCGTTGTTGTAGGCATAGTCCAGCCGGCCGTAGGCAGCGATCAGGCGCTCGTGCAGTTGGCGCACCTCGGCGTCACGGGTAACGTCGCAGGCAATGAACAGCGCCTCCCCGCCCGCAGCGTGGATCAGGGCCACAGTGGCCTCGCCACCGGCCGGGTCGAGGTCGGCCACCACCACCTTCAGGCCCTCCCGGGCGAAAGCCAGGGCGGTTGCCCGGCCGATGCCGGCGGCGCCGCCAGTGACCAGGGCTACCTGGCCGGAAAAGGTCATGCTCATCGCGTGCTCCAAAGCGTGCTTGGTGGGGTTCAGAGCATAGTCAGCCACCACCCGCCCGGGCAGCATCATCACCCCACCGGTTGGGCTACCATGCTTGTCAGTGATGTTAAGGACCTGCCTACATCAACAGGGTAGATTTGACGCCTCCCCCTTCCATTGCCCACAAGGACCCGCCATGACCAACACCAACCGCCGCTTCCTGCTCGCCAAACGCCCGGTCGGCGCCGTGCGCCGTGACGACTTCAGCTTCGAGACCGTGCCCGCCGAACAACCCGGCGAAGGCCAGGTGCTGGTGCGCAACCTGTACCTGTCACTGGACCCGGCCATGCGCGGCTGGATGAACGAAGGCAAGTCCTACATCCCGCCCGTGGCCCTGGGCCAGGTGATGCGTGCGCTGGGTGTTGGCGAAGTGGTTGCCTCCAACCACCCTGCCTACAAGCCGGGCGACCATGTAAGCGGCGCCCTTGGCGTGCAGGACTACTTCACTGGCGAACCCCAGGGCCTGCACAAGATCGACCCCAGCCTGGCGCCCCTGCCGCGCTATCTGTCGGCGCTGGGCATGACCGGCATGACCGCCTACTTCGCCCTGCTGGACGTCGGCCAGCCCAAGGCCGGTGACACCGTGGTCATTTCCGGCGCGGCCGGCGCGGTGGGCAGCATTGTCGGGCAAATTGCCAAGATCAAAGGCTGCCGCGTGGTCGGCATTGCCGGCGGCGCCGAGAAGTGCCAGTACCTGAAGGACGAACTGGGCTTTGACGGGGTGATCGACTACAAGGCCGAAGACGTGCTGGCCGGCCTGAAGCGCGAATGCCCCAAAGGCGTGGACGTGTACTTCGACAACGTCGGCGGCGACATCCTCGACGCCGTGCTGACCCGCATCAACTTCAAGGCACGTATCGTGATTTGCGGCGCGATCAGCCAGTACAACAACAAGGAAGCGGTAAAAGGCCCGGCCAACTACCTGTCGCTGCTGGTAAACCGAGCGCGCATGGAAGGCTTCGTGGTGATGGATTACGCCAAGGATTACGGCAAGGCCGCGCTGGAGATTGCCGAGTGGCTGGCCAGCGGGCAGGTGAAGAGCAAGGAGGATGTGGTGGAAGGGCTGGAGACCTTCCCCGAGACCTTGCTGAAGCTGTTCAGTGGGGAGAACTTTGGCAAGTTGGTGCTCAAGGTTTGAGATTGAGGTAGCCAACACTGGCCTCATCGCCGGCAAGCCAGCTCCCACAGGTATAGCGCCACCCTTGAGCCCGACGCTGTACCTGTGGGAGCTGGCTTGCCGGCGATTAAGCCGCACAGCGGCCCCGGCGATAACTGCAGCACCGCGTTCGCAGCGCGTCAGACTTTCCTGAACCTTGCTCTCACCGCTTCAGCTTGAAGCAACAAGTGAACTATCCTACGCAGCGGTCGGAAGCAGCTGAATTGTCGGGGAAATCCCTCAGGGATAACTTCACCGGGTCGCCATGTTGGTGACCGGGTGTGAGAACCTGTTGCGAGTTAGCTGGCTTGCCTGTCATGGCGGTCGTACGCGGGCAGACCTCGGTCTGGCCGAGCTTTGAAGCTCCCTCGGTTTCTCACCCCGTGTACGACTGCCGCCCAGGTCCGTGAGAAAGATCCGCGTGGCAGTTCCACTTGTCAGGAGCTACTACCATGAAAAAGAACACCCCCTCCCCCATCCTCACCGCAGGCCTGGAAACCTTCCTGGAAGCCGGCAACCCCACCCTGGACCTGCTCCGCGTACAACCCGGCATACCGATCGATGATGCCTACGAGCACGTTTCAGTCCTGCTGGGCTACATCAAGCACCTTGTACGCGAAGGCGACATGGAAGATGACCACAAGCTGCTGGGCTCCGCCGATTACCTGCTGGCCATGGCCAAGGCCCTGATGAACGACATCGAACTGGCCAAGAACAAGCTGCACTGACAGGCTTTGAGGGAACAACCCAAAATCCAAAAGCTGACTCACCCGCTCCCACAGGTCCAGCTCTGCCTGTGAGGCTGCGCTCTTCTGTGGGAGCCGGCTTGTCGGCGATCACCGCCAAAGGCGGTGCCATGTACCAAACAAAAAAGGCCAGCACTCTCATGCTGGCCTTTCTCTACAACGCGGGCTACTTACCCACGAATCTCCGCCACCACCGCAGCCAACGCCTGCGCCGGATCGGCAGCCTGGCTGATCGGCCGGCCGATCACCAGGTAATCCGAACCCGCATCCAGTGCCTGGCGCGGGGTGAGGATACGGCGCTGGTCATCCTGCGCACTGCCCGCCGGGCGAATGCCTGGGGTCACCAATTGCAGCGACGGGTGCGCCGCCTTCAGCGCCGGGGCTTCCAGCGCCGAGCACACCAAACCGTCCATGCCAGCCTTCTCGGCCAGCGCCGCCAGGCGCAGCACCTGCTCTTGCGGGTCGACATCCAGGCCGATGCCGGCCAGGTCTTCACGCTCCATGCTGGTCAGCACGGTCACACCAATCAGCAACGGCTGCGGGCCGCTGCGCTTGGCCAGCTCTTCACGGCAGGCCGCCATCATGCGCAGGCCACCGGAGCAATGCACGTTCACCATCCATACCCCCATCTCGGCGGCAGCCTTCACCGCCATCGCGGTGGTGTTGGGGATGTCGTGGAACTTGAGGTCCAGGAACACTTCGAAGCCCTTGTCGCACAGGGTTTCGACAATGCCCGAAGCACTGCTGGTGAACAGCTCCTTGCCAACCTTCACCCGGCACAGCGCAGGGTCAAGCTGGTCAGCCAGCTTCAGGGCGGCCTCACGGGTAGGGAAATCCAGGGCGACGATCAGGGGCGTCTGGCAGGCGGACATGGGCAGGGTCTCTTGGCAAGTCGAAAACGGCGCGCATTGTAAACGAAGTGGCACAGGCTTTGGGGCCCGCGGGTCACGGAATTGGCCCGACAGTGGCTGGCTCCTATAATTGAACCAACGGAACGGGCAATTGCTCAACATTTGTACAAGCGCTGCCCATCACCAGCAAAGGAGAACGACAATGCCCTGGTATGCCTGGCTGATACTCATCATAGCGCTCGGCTCGATCGTCGGCGGGCTGATGCTGCTGCGCGACACGGCAAAGAAACTGCCACTGACCGAAGAACAGCTGCGCAAGGTGCATGAGCGCAATGCCGAAGCGGATGCCAAGGATGCGCAGGACCGCTAGCGCACCCCGGTCGCTGGCGCTGCCACGATCTGACCGGCTGTTACGGTCGATGTAGGAGCGGCCTTGCGTCGCGAAAGGGCCGCAAAGCGGCCCCCGGGGTTCAGCGGCACTGCAGGAATAGCTGGGGCTGCTTTGCAGCCCTCTCGCGACGCAAGGCCGCTCCTACAGGGGGCGCGTCAACCAGCCAATTAGATCCCTACTTCATGAAAGTCAGGGCCAGGACACAAACCCCAGCCCCCTCCCCCCCCTATTCCACCATCACCTTGTCCCGGTTGCGCTCCAGCAACGCATTACCAATCCCCTTGATCTCCAGCAGCTCATCCACCGAGGCAAACGGCCCATTGGCCTCCCGGTAGGCCACGATGGCCTCAGCCTTGGCCTTCCCTATCCCGTTCAGCTCCTTCTGCAAAGTAAGCGCGTCAGCGGTGTTCAGGTCCAGCCGCTGCGGCTGCTGGGCCTGCTGCTGGCTTACCACCGGGACCGGCTCGGGCACCGCCGTGGCGCTGGCCGGGGCAGCGCTAAGGGAAAAGGACAGGCTGGCGAACAGCGGCAGTAGCAGGTACGACAGAACGTTGTTACGCATGGTGAACACTCCTGGGTTGGTCATTTTCCAGCAGCCGTTTTCCTTCGGCTGCGCAATCAACCCTAGCGGCTCTGCCATTTTGCAAAAAGGCTCTTGACCTGGTTAATCGTTACCGAATCCGACATTAAAAAAAGCAACTTCGCCCACCCAAAAGCAATGGCGTTACGCCATATTTCAGGATAAGTTCATGAAACAAAGGCGATAGCAAATCGCCGCCAGGTAAATTCCCGTTTAACCTAGGTTTCATTCAGACCAAAAGCTGTTGTTTTTCCCACAAGCCTTGCCGGACAAGGCCCCATCCCATTCGTCGTATGCCTCGGTTGTATTGACTTTATTGGCATGATGCCTGAATAACATCAAACAATCGTTTTTCTTGATGCAACTTTCAAAAATAGGATCCAATCATCCGATAGATAGAGGCAAATTCGGACGATCAGGGGAAAAAAACGTGCCATACGGGATGTCATCTTGATGACGAAATGATAAATTTGCGGTCATTGGACAACCGCTATGCTTGAAGGATCCGAGCCACATGAATTTTTCTTCACCACCTTCAAAGCCCCCCGTTCGCGCTTGCGTGTGTGGAGCCCCCTAGGCCACTCCCCCCGGCCGATTTGCGTAATACCTGTGATCTGCACCCCGTAACACCAGATCCAATCGCCTTTACATCAATACACAGAAGACCGTCGCCGTGTCCCTCAAGACCCTCACCGTATTTGGCACCCGCCCAGAGGCCATCAAAATGGCTCCCCTGGCCCTCAACCTTGCCCAGGACGACCGTTTCGAGTCGCGTGTCTGCGTAACTGGCCAGCACCGCCAGATGCTCGACCAGGTATTGGAGCTGTTCGAGATCACGCCCGACTACGACTTGAACATCATGAAGCCCGGCCAGGATCTGACCGATGTGACCACTGCCATCCTGCAGGGTCTGAAGCCTGTGCTGGCCGAGTTCAAGCCCGACGTGGTACTGGTGCACGGCGACACCGCAACAACCCTGGCCACCAGCCTGGCCGCCTACTACCAGCAGATTCCGATTGCCCACGTGGAAGCCGGCCTGCGCACCGGCAACCTGTATTCGCCATGGCCGGAAGAAGGCAACCGCCGCCTGACCGGGGCACTGGCCGCCCTGCACTTCGCGCCCACCTCCACCTCCCAGGACAACCTGCTGCGTGAAGGTACGGACGCCGCGA
This sequence comes from Pseudomonas sp. B13(2017), assembly GCF_002113245.1. Lineage (NCBI taxonomy): Bacteria > Pseudomonadati > Pseudomonadota > Gammaproteobacteria > Pseudomonadales > Pseudomonadaceae > Pseudomonas > Pseudomonas sp. B13(2017). The sequence goes on along the minus strand of NZ_NEJX01000010.1, from coordinate 128,961 downwards.
CCATCTACACCACCGGCAACACCGTGATCGACGCGCTGCTGGAAGTGGTCCGCAAGCTGGAAAGCCCCGAGCTGAAAAGCCAGTTCGAAAACCAGTTCAGCTTCCTGAACCCTGAGCGCCGCATGGTGCTGGTCACCGGCCACCGCCGCGAAAACTTTGGTGGCGGCTTCGAGCGCATCTGCCAGGCCCTGGTGCAAACCGCGCGTCAATTCCCTGATGTGGACATCGTCTACCCGGTACACCTCAACCCGAACGTGCGCGAACCGGTCAACCGCCTGCTGGCCGACGTCAACAACATTCACCTGATCGAGCCGCTGGACTACCTGCCGTTCGTCTACCTGATGACCCGTTCCTACCTGATCCTGACCGACTCCGGCGGTATCCAGGAAGAAGCCCCAGCCCTGGGCAAGCCGGTACTGGTCATGCGTGACACCACCGAGCGCCCGGAAGCCGTGGCTGCCGGTACCGTCAAGCTGGTGGGCACCGACGTGGAATCGATCACCGAAAACCTGGCGAAACTGCTGACCGACGATGCGACCTATCGCGAGATGAGCTTCGCCCACAACCCCTACGGCGATGGAAAAGCGTGCGCGCGAATCCTCGACGCACTTTCCAACTTCTCCCGTTCCGAGGAAGTAGCATGAGCTTCAACAAGATTTCCGTCGTAGGCCTGGGCTATATCGGCCTGCCAACGGCCGCCGTTTTCGCCGCCCGCAAGAAGCACGTGATCGGTATCGATGTAAACCAGCACGCAGTCGACACCATCAATCGTGGTGAAATCCACATCGTCGAGCCTGAGCTGGACATGGTGGTACACGCTGCCGTGACCGAGGGCTACCTGCGCGCCTCCACCGTTCCGGAAGCTGCCGACGCCTTCCTGATCGCCGTGCCAACCCCGTTCATGGATGACCACCAGCCGGACCTGAGCTACATCGAGTCCGCCAGCAAGGCCATCGCGCCCGTGCTGAAAAAGGGTGACCTGGTCATCCTGGAATCCACCTCCCCTGTCGGCGCCACCGAGCAGATGGCCTTCTGGCTGGCCCAGGCCCGCCCGGACCTGAGCTTCCCGCAAACCCACGGTGAAGACTCCGATATCCGCGTTGCCCACTGCCCTGAGCGCGTGCTGCCAGGTCACGTGTTGCGCGAGCTGGTGGAAAACGACCGCATCATCGGCGGCATGACCAGGAAGTGCTCTGAAGCTGCCGTACGCCTGTACCGCACCTTCGTTGAAGGCGAGTGCATCGTCACCAACGCCCGCACCGCAGAAATGTGCAAGCTGACCGAAAACAGCTTCCGCGACGTGAACATTGCCTTCGCCAACGAACTGTCGATCATCTGCGACAAGCTGGACATCGACGTGTGGGAGCTGATTCGCCTGGCCAACCACCACCCGCGCGTCAACATTCTGCAGCCAGGCCCAGGCGTGGGCGGCCACTGCATTGCCGTCGACCCATGGTTCATCGTCAGCCAGACCCCAGAGCAGGCGCGCCTGATCCGCACCGCCCGCGTGGTCAACGACAGCAAGCCTGAGTGGGTGATCGACAAGGTCAAGATGGCCCTGGCCAACTTCCTGATCAAGAACCCGGGCAAGTCAGCCCAGCAAGTGAAAATTGCCTGCTACGGCCTGGCCTTCAAGGCCGACATCGACGACCTGCGCGAAAGCCCTGCCCTGAGCATTGCCGAGCGCCTGGGCAACGAGCTGGAAGCCACCCTGCAACTGGTCGAGCCGAACATCGAAGCCCTGCCGCAGCGCCTGGCGCGCCACGAGCATGTGGACTTCGACTTTGCCCAGGACAGCGCCGACATCCACGTACTGCTGGTGAAGCACCGCGAATTCCGCGGCACCTTCAACGTGCGCGACGCGGCATTCGTGATCGACGCCGCCGGCGTTATCCAGGCTTGATGGACCCAACCGCATGAACAACCCCACGCTTGAGAAACTTACCGTGAACACAGAGCTGCCTTCACCATTGGCCGATATTCATGACCGCGTGATGGAAGCCTATTACGGCAAGCTGGGGGAGCAATTCATGCGGGAAACGCAGTCCCGCATCCATTGGATCTGCGCCCAGGTCAAAGGGCGCCGGATCCTGGATGTCGGCTGCTCGCAGGGCATCGTGCCCCTGCTGCTGGCACGTGAAGGCTGCCAGGTCACCGGTGTGGATACCAGCCCGCAGGCCATCGAAGAGGCCAAGGGCTACCTGTCTGCCGAACCGGCCCACATCCAGCAGAACGTCACGTATATCAATTCAGACTTCCTCGCGCTGGACACGCTCGAGGTTGAACCGGACACCGTTGTCATCAGCGAAGTGCTCGAGCACCTGGTACGCCCGGAGCTGTTCATCGAAAAGGCCCACGACCTGCTCAAGCAGGGTGGCCGACTGGTGATTACCGTGCCGTTCGGGGTTAATGACTTCATTGACCACAAACACACGTTCTACCTGATGGAACCGTTCCGGCTGCTGGCCGAACACTTGCAGATCATCGATGTGAAGATGCTCGGCAAGTGGCTGGGTATCGTTGCCGTGAAGAGCGAAGCGCATAAACCTGGCGTTATTGACTCGCTGACTATCGATCGCGTCCGTGAGCTTGAAAAGGCCTTCGAATCCATCGAGCGCGCCCTGCGCGAGAGCCTTGGCGCAATCGGTAAGCGACTGGAAGACACGAACAAGAAGTATCGCACCGCCAACGAACAGATTGCTCAACTCAAGCCCGAGGCCCAGAAGGCTGAAACGCTATCCAGAACGTTGCAAAACCGCGATGCCGACATTGCGGCACTGCAACAGGCCAACCGCGAAATGCTCGACGCCAAGGCAAAGCGGGTACAAGAACTTGAGGAAATCAAGGAGCGCCTGGATGACGCCAACAGAAAGTACCGGCTGACCACTGAACAACTTTCCCTGCTAAAGCCCGAAGCTCAGAAAGCCGAGGCCCTCTCGCGTCAGCTGCAGGATCGCGAATCACATATCAGTTCTATCGAGCAAGCGAGCCGGGAAGCCCTTGAGGCCAGCGCGCGCAGCATCCGGGCGCTCAATGAAGAACTTGATTCACTCAAGTCCAAGTTGGGCGAGGCGAATGAAAAGTGCCTCGCCACTGCGCAGCAGTATGCCCTGTTGGAACAGCGATTCGCGGCGCTTGAAGAAACCCAGGCGCAGACATGCCAGGAACTGACCGTAGCCAACGACGAACTGGAGCAGCGGAACCAGGAGCTGGAAACCCTGCAGCAATCCCTTCACAGCATCGAAGAACGATTGCTGGCCACCGATCAGCAGCGTGTGGCTGCTGAAGCGCTGGCAGCAAACGAGACGGCAGAGATAGCCGCCCTGCAGGCTCAACACGATGACCTGGAAAGCCGGCTTCAGCAAATGTTGGAGCTTCAGGCAAAGGACCAGCTCGACAATGCAAACCTGAATGAAAGCATGAGTGCGCTGCAGAAACAGCGTGACGAACTGGAGGCTCAGCTAGAGGCGTTGTCAGAGCAGCTTGTCCAAGCCCGGCAGATCAACGATGGTCATGTAGAAACCATCACAGTGCTTCGTGCACAGCAAGCCGCCTTGCAAGCCAGGCTGGAAAATCAGCGGCAGGCGGCAACCGAACTGCAGACCAAGGCCGAGCAGACCAATGCTGGCCATGTAGACACCATCACTGCCCTCCGCGCTCAGCAGGCAGCCCTGCAAGCCGCGCTGGAAAGTCAGCGGCAAGTATCGGCAGAGGCTCAGGCCCTGGCGGATCAGACAAGTGCTACTCATGAAGACACCATTGCCACCTTGCGCGAGCGCCTTGCGACTTTGGAGACCGCGCTGGAGAAACAGAAGGAGGCAATGAGCCAACTGCAAAACGAGAGCGATCAGGATATTGCCGAGAAGGATGAATGCATCACTACGCTGCGCATGCGCCAAGCGGAATTGGAAGCCGAACTTGAAAGCGAGTTGGAGTATATGAACGAATTGCAGGCCCAAACCCAACGGGCCGACGCTGCACAGGCCGAAACCATTGCCCTGTTGAAAGCGCGTCAAGCTGAACTGGAAAGCCAGTTGCAGGCGATGAGCGAAACACAGGCACGCAACGAGCGTGAGCATGCTGCCCAGGCCAACACCATCAATAAACTGGTCGACCTGCGCAATGGCCTGGAAGAGCAACTGCACGCAATGATGCAGGCCAATGCCCAAGCACAAGACACCCAGACAGAACAGGCAGAAACCATTGCCTCTCTGAATCAGGCCAAGGATGCGCTGGCCGAACAGTTGACGCTTGAGACTGCTAGCCGCCTGGCGGCGGAGGCAAGCCTTGCGGCCACCAATGAACAGTGGCAAGGCCTGCGCATGCAGCTGGAAAACGAGCTCAACTCGTCGAAAGCAGGCTTGGGTGCGGCAAACATGAAGTACCGCACCGTCAGCACTGAACAGATCCCGCAACTGAAGGCCAACCTCAATCAATTGCTAGAGCGCACTGCCGCGCAGCAGCGCAAGATCGACGAACTCAATGCGAATCTGGAACGTGCCAACACACAACGCCATCTAGCCGAACAGCGTTTGGTCAAGACACGCACCAGCATGACTTACCAGCTGGGCTACCAGATCAAGAACAGCGCAACCTCCTTGGGCGGGCTGGTCAAACTGCCCGTGCGCCTACTGCGCCTGTACCGCAAGGCCAACCAGCAACGCCAGCAGAGCGAACAGAAGCGGATCGCCAACGAACCGATGAAGGCCCTGCTGCCTCCTGCACCGATCGTTCAGGATGAGAACTACCTGAAGCTGCCGGAGGCCCTGCCTACCAGCGCGCAGAGCCGCTCTACGCTGTTGCGCCAGGCCGACCAACCTGTAAGCCGCCTGAAAGTGGCGTGCGTAATGGACGAGTTTACCTTTGGCTCGTACCGCTACGAATGCAACCTGATGCAGCTCACTCCTAGCAACTGGAAGGCAGAACTGGAAGGTTTCGGCCCAGAACTGCTGTTCATCGAATCTGCCTGGCGCGGCAAGGATGAACTGTGGGGTAGCAAGGTTGGCCACAACAGCCAGGAACTTCAGGACATTCTGTCTTGGTGCCGTCAGAACAAGGTACCAACCGTGTTCTGGAACAAGGAAGACCCGGTTCACTTCGAGACCTTCCTGACCACTGCCAAGCAGTTCGACCATGTGTTCACCACCGACATCGACTGCATTCACCGCTACAAGGGTGCGCTCGGTCACGATCGAGTTTACCTGCTGCCGTTCGCCTGCCAGCCAGCGCTGCATAACCCGATCGAGCTGTATGAGCGCAAAGACGCCTTCTGCTTCGCTGGCGCCTACTACGCCCGTTACCCGGAGCGTACCCGCGACCTCGGCAATTTCGTCTGCGAGCTGCCGAAGTTCCGCCCGCTGGAAATCTTCGACCGCAACTTCGGCAAGAACGATGCGAACTATCAGTTCCCCGAGGAATACCAGCCCTACATCGTCGGCACCCTGCCCTTCGAAAAAATCGACACGGCTTACAAGGGCTACCGGTATGCGATCAACCTGAACTCGATCAAGCAGTCGCAATCGATGTTCGCACGTCGAGTATTCGAGCTGCTGGGCTGCAACACCATCACCGTCAGCAACTTCTCGCGCGGTGTGCGCCTGTTGTTCGGCGACCTGGTCGTCACTACCGACAATGGCGAAGAGATGCTGCGCCGCCTGGAGCTGCTGGCCGAAGACCCGCTCAACAGTGACAAGCTGAAGCTCGCCGCCCTGCGTAAAGTGATGCAAGAGCACACTTACACTCAGCGCCTGGAATACGTGCTCACCAAGGTGACAGGCACCGTCAAGACCCAGCGCCTGCCGGAAATCGTAGTCGTCTGCGAAGCTCAGGATCGCCAGCAGTTCGACATGCTGCGCGCCCACCTGAACCGCCAGACCTACAGCCAGGTACGCATGGTCATCATCACCGATGCCTATCAGGGCAGCATCGTGAGTGATGACCCTCGTGTCGTGGTACTCAAACCAGCCCAACTGAAGAAATCCAGCCTTGGCGAGCTGGTTGGCAACACCCCGTGGGTTGCCGCGTTTGTACCGGGCGATTACTACGGCCCTAACTACCTGCTCGACCTGGCACTGGCAACGCGCTACAGCCGTGCACAGGTGGTTGGTAAAGCTGCTCACTTCACCTGCCAAGGGCAAGATGCCAAGCTGCAGTCGAATGAACTGGCATACCGTCCAGCTCAATCGCTGCGCGCACGGCGCTCGTTGGTCGCAACCGAAATCATTGCCGGCCAGCCATTGCTTAACTGGTTGAAGGGCCTGCCATCGCTGGAGTACGCACACGAGCAAGGCCTGGCGATCGACCCATTCAACTATTGCGAGAATGGCGCGGCACAGCACGACAAGATCAGCGCCAAGGTTGACGACCTGGACCTGAACCTCGGCATGACCATCGACCAGCTGCAGGCGCGGGCCCAAGCCATCGCGCCTCTGAAAGTCAGCCACGACTCACCGGAAATCACTGGCCGCGCCTTGGCCGAGATATTCGGAGTCAAGCACAACAAGTTCCTCGACCTGGCCGTCGATGTCGATAGCTGGCGCGTGAGCTCCAAGCTGGCAGATGGCAAGCACGAGTATGTGTATGCGCTGAATGAAGTCAGCCTGGACCAGCTGAATATCCAGGACCGAAAGCTCAAACTGTACCTCGACTGCACGCCTGGCCTGAACCTGCAATTGGTGGTGCTGTTCCTCGATGCCGAGAAGCAGCGGATCAGCCACGTGATGCAGCATGCCAACCGTAACCAGACTTCCGATGTGCCGCCGGAAGCCGCCTTCGTGCGCTTCGGCCTGCGTGCCTATGCTTCCGGCAACACCGAGATCAAGGCGCTGGTGCTCGGCCACCGCAACCTGCAGCCGTCGGAGATGCTGGGCCGTTCGCAACATCTGGTTGTCACCAACCATTACCCGGCCTATGAAGACCTGTATCGCAACGGCTTTGTGCATAGCCGAGTGATGGCGTATCAGGAGCAGAACCTGAACGTCGACATCTTCCGCCTGCGCAAGAACGAGGCTGTCAGCTATCACGAGTTCCAGAACGTGGATGTGGTAACCGGGTGCCAGACTACGCTCACCAAGATGCTTGAAAGTGGCCAGTACAAGAGCGTGCTGGTGCACTTCCTGGATCCCGATATGTGGGAGGTGCTCAAGCGCTTCACGCACCTGGTCAAGGTAGTGGTGTGGGTGCACGGCGCAGAGGTACAGCCTTGGTGGCGACGCGAGTACAACTACTCGGATGAACACCAGTTGGCGCTGGCAAAAGTCGAGAGCGAAAAACGCATGGCGTTCTGGCGCGAGACGCTGAGCAACATACCAGCCAACCTGAAACTCGTCTTCGTGTCTCGCTACTTTGCTGAAGAAGTAATGGAGGATGTGGGCTTCCGCATTCCTGAAGATCGCTACGAGATCATTCATAACCCGATTGATACGGAAACGTTCTCGTACCAGGCCAAGCCGGAAGCGCAGCGTATGAAGCTGCTATCCATCCGCCCCTATGCATCCGCCAAGTACGCAAACGACCTGAGTGTCAAAGCGATCGAGCTGCTGGCAGAGAAACCGTACTTCAAGGACCTTGAATTCCGCATGATTGGTGATGGCGTATTGTTTGAAGACACTCTCGCCCCGCTGCGCAAGTTCAGCAACGTGACAATTGAGCGCGGCTTCCTCAAGCATCAAGAGATTGCAGCACTGCACAAACAGTACGGCCTGTTCCTTTGCCCGACACGCATGGATGCACAAGGTGTCTCCCGTGATGAGGCGATGGCTTCCGGTCTGGTCGCCGTGACAAACGCCGTTACAGCGATCCCTGAATTCGTCGATGATGAATGTGGGATTCTTGCACCTGGCGATGACGCCCAAGCGATGGCAGACGGTATCGCGCGGGTGATCGAATCACCGGAACTGTTCCGTAAGATGTCCGCTGCGGCACGTGTACGTGTTGAAAAACAAACCGCCAAGCATTCAATCATCAACCGTGAAATCGAGCTGATTCGACAAGCATGATCCTGGTGCAGAGCCAACTGTTGGCACCCTTGGCACCCTTGGCAGCGCGGCAGCAGATCAGCTGCCGCAGCGTGCTCTGCGATCATCTTTCGGCGAACTGACTGAGCGCCTTGCAGCGCCATTGAGGGCTGCGCCCTTTTCACTATTCAGAAAACATTACAAAGACATGCTTAAGAAAATCCGCGATCACCTCTTCAAGGAAGACGAAATCGAGGCCACACCAGTACCCGTGGCAGATAAGCCTGCGTTGGACTTCCTCTCCGACCGGGCCATTCTGGACTACAGATCATTCTGCAACCACGGTAGCGAAATCGACGAGCCTTTCAACCTGCAGGGTTTCAGCGGCAATGCGCGCGCTGCAATGCTGGATGGCAATCCAGTATTTACCTTTACTGGAAACGCGAACGTCTACCAACTTCGCTTCAAGATGCCGCGTAGCTTCCACGGGAACGGCCTGCACCTGAGGTTCCGCATATCCGATTGGGAAAAGCTGAACTACATCGGCGTTGGCTACACATTCGAAGGCAGCTACCGCCATGTAAAGATCGTGAATGCCGCACGAGGTGAGTGGGTTGATTTCACTATCGGGCACAACGACCTGGCATTCGGTATTCAGAATGACTGGGCTGCCCCGCCCGCCTGCGATTTTGAGGAAATAAAGCTCTATTTCAAAGGACAGCCGCAAGAAGAAGGCTCCACCCTGGAGATCGAGCGCCTGACTTGCTGGCATGAAAACGACAAGCCCGCTGCCTGGCTGACCGAAGGTTTTGCAAGACAGCCTCTTCCCGAAGCACTTCTCGATTCTCTGTATGCTTACATGGAGAAGTGCTTCAAGGACGTGCCGACTCAAGCGAATGATTATCTGGAGAAAGGCGTCTGCCCACTCTATGGAAACATTGGCCTGGACTGGGACTGGCAACTGACCCTGCCAGACGAACTCGACGCTGTTGGCACCTATCGTTTTTCGTGGCATTCGCTGCATCCGGCAATCATTCTGATGCTGCATGCACGGCAAGAGAGCAGCGTTGCTCCTCTGTTCCCGGCACGCGAGTTCACCAGTAACTGGCTGGAACGAAGCTATTTCAATGCCGACGAGGACAGGAAGTTTGCCTGGTATGACCATGGCACCGCCGAGCGACTGCTAGCGTTCTTGATGATCTGGGATATTGGTGCAAAGCAGCAGTTCGATACCCGCTTCATGGTGCGCCTGCGCGCAGCCATCTTCAAACACGCCCAGCTGCTGGCTTCGGAGATGTTCTACGCCTCTCACCAAGCATCCCGCTACCACAACCATGCCTGGTTCCAGGATATGGCACTGCTGGCAACCAGCCTGGCCATGCCCGATTTCCCATGCTCCGAACGCTGGCAGTCGCTGGCCTTGTCACGCCTGACTGACCAGCTTGACAGGTTGATCGTTCGCGACAACGGTTACGCGGTGTTTGTCGAAAACTCCATCGGCTATCACCAAGGTGTGCAACGGCTGATCGCCTTCGCCGGCGAACTGGCGCAGCAGAGTTCCCACGTCACCACCATTCCAACGGTCGCTGAAGAACTACTCAAATTCTCTGACTTCTTGCGCTACCCGGATAATCGCTCCCCTGCCCAGGGCGACACGTTCCGCCGCGCTAATCCGGACCTGGAAACGGTACGCAATTGCAAGAATTATCCAACTACCTCCGCGACGATCCTTCCGACTGCAGGATACGCGATTATCAAGGGCAACCATGCACAGACCGCTTACATGCTGACCATGTTTGCAACTTCGCTGTGCAAAACACACAAACATCAGGACAACCTGTCTTTCACGTTGTTCATGGATGGTATTGAGTGGCTTATCGACCCTAGCTTCTATTCGCACGAGTATGTCAAGCCAATACAGAGCTTCCTGAGGGGCCCCTACTCGCACAACAATCCGGTTATCGGTGATGTGCCATATAGCATTGAACCAGGGCACGCTCAACTTGCAGGGGAGATCATTGGCAATGACTTTGCCCTGCATGGCTCGCATGACGCCTTTACCGACGCCATCGTAAAACGCAGCATCACAGGATATCTGGATCAACTGCAGCTTGATATCTGCGACGAGATCCATACAACACTGAAAGACAAGCCCATGTTTAGCCTGTTCCACTGCGGTGACGGCACGCGGGTGACAACAACTGAGGATGGCGTGGAAATTCGTCATCCGGCGTCCAGCTATCGAATTACCATCGCTTCGAACTGCCCTTGCACGGTCGTCACAGGCTGGAACGATGATCAACTGATAAAAGGCATCAGCGGAGTTGGATTCATGCAGCAGATTGACACGACGATGGTCGCATTTGAAATGAAGAACGCTATTAAAGCGCAATTCACTGTTACAGCCCACCAAAACTGAAGCATTTCGGAACAAACATGAAAAAGATTGCTCTGTATTCGATTCTAGCCCTTTTCCTGACCGCTTGCGATGCACCGAACACCGCCAACGTTAACCTTAAGGAAGGCCACAAGATCTCCTTAAATAATGTCAAGAGCACCAAAAGCTACCTGACAACCAAGGACGAGAAGGATCGTCAATTCCATTACTTCGAGACCACTGCTGACCTGAAGACTGTATACCAAGACTTCAGCCAAGCACTGGAAAAGAACGGCTACAACCCGACCATTAAAACTCAAGACGAGTCGACAATTCAGGTATACTTCAGGAAGCCGAACTCCGCGATGATTGTTGCAAACTTCAAACAGCCCAACCTTAACCAGGCAGCCACCCAAGCAGTACTTTCCTGGGCAATAAACTAAAGTAACGCCCCGGAAAACCCAGATACACTTGAAACAAGGCAAGTTATCATGAACGAAGCAAAAAGCGTAAACCCCAACTCAGGCCGCTGGATCTATTCCGTTGCTTCCAAGATAACTCGAAATATTCCGGGGCTAACCCTCACAATCATCATCTGCACTTTAGCCGCGCAGATCAGCTTGTTGGCAGCATCATATCTGCCCCTGAAGGCAATCATTCTTATTGGGTCACCTTCCATCCCCTCATACTTCCCCGAGTATTTCAAGGAATTTGAGCAGAAGAACTTGTTCGTAGGCCTCTGCATTGCAGCCATTGCATTCTACTTACTTTATCTTGCATCAGAATCGATAACAAAGAAGCTAACAGCCCTTGGCAGCGAAAAGCTGGTAAACAATAGCAGCAAGTTGATTGTCTTCGATGGGCAGGATGATGTAGCCCGCAAGGCATATCTTCGATTTACACGCAGTTTAGCTGCTGTAGTTTTTCTCGCACTAACCATCGCGGCACTTGGATTCATCTATTTAGAGCTGACTATCGCAGTCATCTCATTCTGGCTCTGCATGGGCGTCGCCGCCAAAGCTATATCTGCGTTAAAAAAAGGTAACTCATCATCGACAAACGAAGGCACGTACGAACTGATTAATTCGATGGGATCCTTTGGCTTCTTGGCTTCTTTTTCTTATCTCGCCTATGATCTACTTTCAGATACGCCACCAAGCTTGCTTCCAGCTATAATTGGAGTATTGCTCACACGTCAGATCATGCAGCGTGCGACCTTGCTCATACAGGATGTGATGCTGCTGAAAGAGCAGCGCCTTCAGATTTCAGCCCTGTTTTTTAACGGTCATAAATTAACAGGCGAAACAAAGTCTAAAGCAACAAAGTTCTGGAGCATTTTCACGCAAAGCCAGATCGACAATTGGGTGCCGGCTTTACTTAACGACGTCATGCAGAAGGCTTATACAGAGCATCATGTAAACTGGCATCAAAGTGGAGTGCACGATGTGTTCGCTCTCGAAGTCAGGTCAAAATGCATCCAGGGAACATCAGACACACATCTTATCAAGATCTTCAACACCACCCGAAGCACTTTGGCCATCAACGAAGCGACTTTACTTTCCGATCCGCACGTTCGGAACCTTTATACTCTTCCTTTCGTTCATGCAACTGTGCTAGATGGTTTTCACTGTCACATTTTCCGACCAGAGCACCTGAACAAAATACCCGCGGTTGAATTTGGTATATATCAACTTGAACTTACCAAACTCCTCATGAGAAGCACCCCATCTCAATCACTGGTACAGAAATATACCCGTTCCAGGCCGCTCCTGTGGGATCGCCTAAGTGATTCCGCACTGATCAATCTAGGCGAGGCGCTCGACGTCAGCCAATACAAAGCTGCATTCGAGGATTTCATGCGACATATAGAAAGCATTCGCTATCTGCTTCGCACCCTTCCTCTTCATGTTTGTAACTCTCAGGTAGGCAAGGACCAAATATTCATTTCCAACACTGGAGCCCTTACGGCCAGTTACTGGGGAAACTGGAGCCTCGAGCCCGTCGGAGCCAGCCTGCAAATATCCAAAAAACTGGAACCATTGCTTCCTGAACTGCTAATTGAACTCAAAGAGCAACGCGCAGATATGCAGGAGATTACGGTGCAGCACCTGCATTTTTCGGCCCTATGCTTCCAACTCGATCAGTTTCTCATGAGACAAAACTACATATCGGCTGCTGAAACCCTTCCTCAAATTTCAAATTTGGTAAGTGCACTCAACCAATCAGCTTTAGAGGTAGCCGTATGCAACGCGTAGCCATGATTGTTTGGAATGAATTCCTGAATGATGCTCGTGTTCTGAAAGAAGCCCAAACCCTCCAACGGGCAGGCTATAAAGTTAAAGTCTTTGCTTTGCATACTCCCGGCGTAACTAGCCAGCAGGAACAACTAAAGGATGGTATTGAAGTCTTCCGTGTTGCTCGTAGTCCGTTGTGGCATTGGCGTAAGGGCAGAACTGTGCCAAATGTGGCACCCCGCACGAGTAAACCTCAAGGCCCCATTGGCAAACTCACGTTCAAGCATCAACTTCTCCGCCTTATCGCCCGAACATGGACGCATACTGCTCTTCTTTGGCACATGGTCCGGTATCGCCCTCATCTTGTGCACTCCCACGATGTGAACACCCTACCCACATCCTGGCTAGCAGCCCGCTTCAGCCAAGCACGTTTGGTTTATGACGCCCATGAAATCAGCACCAGTCGCGAAGGTTATGAAAGCTTCCGCAGCCTAGTTGGCTTGGTCGAAAAGTTGCTGATGCCCAAAGTAGATGGCAGCATTACTACGACCGATGCAAGAGCGAAGTACTTTGCTCGCGCTTATGGAGTAGCACGCCCTACTGTTTTACAAAATCGTCCTCGGCTGACTCATTGTGAAACATCGAATCGCATTAGAGAAGAACTTGGTCTGGCAGCGCCTTGGCCGATAGTCATTTATCAAGGTGGCTTGCAGCAAGGTCGAGGGCTTGAAAAGCTGATCAAAACTGCCAAAGAGGTGCCAAATGCCTACTTTGTGCTTATCGGAGGCGGGCGCCTGACTCAAAACCTGATCCAGCTCTGCGAGGAACTCGGATTGCAGGAACGTGTTCACTTCATTCCCACGGTAGCTCTATCAGAACTGCCAAAGTACACAGCATCTGCTGACATTGGCGTGCAGCCAATCGAAAACACTTGTCTCAATCACTACACTACCGACTCCAACAAACTCTTCGAATATTTGATCGCTGGACTCCCTGTTGTAGCAACTGATTTCCCTGAAATACGTCGCATCGTGCGTAACAATGATGTAGGGATACTGGTACCAGCCAATAATTCACCTGCTCTAGCACGTGCGCTGAACCAACTGGTTACAGATCTCGAGTTGCGTAAAAAACTTGCCAGTAACGCGCGCGCAACTGCAAGTACCTTGAATTGGGAGGAGCAGGAGGCTCGCTTGGTGGACCTTTACCAACAAATACTCCCTGCGACCACACCAATAGAACAGGTTCGATAATGACCACCCGGATTCTTCTGCTCAGCTTTTACTACCCGCCGGATCTTTCGGCCGGTTCATTTCGTGCAGAAGCGCTGGTCAACGCGCTAAGGGCTGAATTAGGTGAGCACGTGGCTATCGATGTGGTCACGACACGCCCTAATCGTTATCACTCCTTTACAGCAAATGCGGTGAACCTTGAATGCTCCCCGCTGTTAACAATAAGGCGCATTGATGTACCGGCACATCGAAGTGGGATTAGGGACCAGGCTAGAGCTTTCATCAGCTTTGCTACCAACGCTTTAAAGATCACACGAAATCAAAACTACGATTTGGTTTTCGCCACATCGTCGCGCTTAATGACTGCATCTCTCGGGGCTTTCATCGCGCAACGAAATGGTTGTGGATTGTATTTAGATATTCGCGACATTTTCGTTGATACCTTACGAGAGCTCTTACCCGCTCGATGGGGGCGTTTCGCAGCATTAACTTTCTCACCGATTGAGCGTTGGACGATTAATAGAGCGACCCGAGTAAATTTGATATCACCTGGATTCCTGCCTTACTTCAACACTCGCTATCCAGGTCGAGATTTCACTCTTTACACCAATGGCGTAGATGATTTATTCATCAACCAAATCTCGCCCCCCCAGATAGCAGAGTCCGAAAAAAAGTCGTCGAGAATTAAAGTGGTTTACGCAGGCAATATTGGCACCGGACAAGGGCTCCACCAAATACTTCCAGAACTCGCAAAGCGACTTGCCGATCAAGTTGAGTTTCACCTAGTCGGTGCTGGCAGCACATTAGAACACCTTAAGATTGCCTTGGAGCATGCTAAGGTCGATAACGTTCGAATTTCACAACCAATGAAGCGAGATGAACTGCTTCGTGTTTATTATCAAGCAGACGTACTTTTTTTGCACTTGAATAACCTAAAGGCATTTCGCCGCGTCCTTCCCTCGAAGCTGTTTGAGTACGCCGCCACTAACAAACCTATTTGGGGTGGCCTTTCTGGTTATGCGGCGCGCTTTGCGCAAAAGCGCATCAAGAACATTGCACTGTTTCGACCTTGCGATATAGACGGTGCAATTGAAGCCTTTCAACGTCTGGAAATGCAGCAAACCTCTCGCTCTGATTTTGTCGAGCAATTCTCTCGAAACAACATCAAGAAAGAAATGGCCAAGGACATTCTGCAGATTTCGCCAAAATACCTGGCTCGATCAACAGGCCAGAATACTAAAAGTTAGGGCATAGCAAAGGTCGCGAACTCTCAACTTTTGAAAGGCTTGTCTCGAGCTGAAGTTTGCATAGCTGGCTCAATTACCCTCCAAGTAGTTTATTATTATAAAAGCTTACACTTTTCTTCCAGCCCTGCCTCCATTCGTCTAGACCTCTAAGAAAGACCCTCGGCTACCGCGCCCTACAGCGCATCCAGTCGACCGAAAAATGAACTATCTGCGCTATCCGGGGGTCATAGCTTTACGACTCAAGCAGCATGACGACATCAAGAATGCATGAGCGCCCAGTGCGTCACGATTTTATTTGTGTGACGTATTATGTGTTTAGAGCGCCTATCAACCGCTGCGTGGTCGTTGCATTCGCCCTTCCTGCTCGGGATAATGCATTATCAGTTACCTCTCACAAGGCATAAATTGGATCCTATATGATCGCCACCGCTAACCGTCCCATGAATATCGAACCGCATCAGTGTTGGCTAAGATAATCAGTTCGGTTACGCCCAAAAACCATATGGGCTTTGTGGTCGCACCATTTGATGCACGTTCAAACTGCATCATTCCAGAAGGCTAAAACAATACAGTGACTAAGAATTTAATTATCTATGGCAGCTGCGTTTCCCGAGACATATTTAACCTCGAAGAAAACAGCGACTTCAGTCTCTTAGAATACTATGCCAGATCCTCTATGGCTTCACTATGCAGTGCGGCTTATGCTAACGATGAGGCATTACAACGCATTCCTTCTGCCTTTCGACGCCGCATGGTTGCGTACGACTTCTCCAAAGCGATGTTCTCCGAGAACAATCAATTCAATGACGCAGATATAATCCTAATTGACCTCATCGATGAAAGATTCGACCTTATAGCCTTGCCTTCCGGCCAAATAATCACGCTCTCAAATGAGCTTACCGAAAGCGGCTTACTCGAAGAGCCATCCATAGCTGGCTTTAGGATAATCCCTCAAGGATCCATGGAGCGTCGTCGACTCTGGTTCCAAGGAATGCAAAAATTATTTGCTTTCTTGAAGGATCGAAACAAGCTTGACAAAGTTATCATCAACAAAGTCTTCTGGTCATCTAAGTTTGAAAAAGATAGCGATACAGATTTCCCCGTAGCCCCCGCTTTTATTGAAAAAGCAAATGCCGAACTAAACTGGATGTATGATGTTTTAAGCCATGAATTGGCCGAACATCAATTCATGAGTTTTTCACCATCTCTTTTAACTGCGGACGAACAACACCGATGGGGGGTTTCTCCTTTCCATTACTGTAAGGGTTACTACGTAGAAGCTCTTAGTCAAGTAAGAAAAAAAACCGACCACCCAAATGCGATGGTTATCGAACCCCCGTCAACACCTCGTCCTTATCCGCCGTTCATTTCTTTAGGCGCAAAGCTTGCTGTTGCTGCTTTTAAAGCCGATGAAGAAATATTTGCACATTGCTCTTTGGTAATCGATGGGAAGTTTCAGGATAGCGGGAGCGTTGCTTTTTATCTAGTAGTCGATGGTGCTCGCCGTGATGTGCGCTGGTACGACACCTCGCGAGACGCCCGCTTCCCAGTTCCTAGTTCGTACGAGACATTAGAGATCATTGCTTTTTACAAAGACGCCCTCGAAGAGCAGCTATCTGCAAAATGCAATGTAGAACAGATCGAAAACCTTTTATAAAGATCTCCCCCTATTGAAAATAGAAGATTGGACAGGTACTTTTCAGTGCCTGTCCAATCTTCATGCAGCCCAACAGTCCATTACATGCTTGGACTACTGTCACTATCCGCTAACGGCTCAGAGTTATTCGAAAGCACTCGCAATAGTTCCCAAGGAAGTGAATTTGTTCGCAATGCTTCCGCACCTAGCATTTCAGAACCAGGGATACTTAAGTGCCCTTCATCATAATACAACGGAATGCCATTCATGTAGGCTGAGCACATACCATTCTTGCAAATCAAATCTCGCAAGCCGAACACGGCTACTCGCGGATAATCTCGAGCCACATCACCAATTAGCTTATTAACCGCAATATCGCCTTTATCCACATACGAAGATTGCTTCTCACATGACATGAAAGGAATCTTCAGTTGTTTCTTACTGCACTCGCGGTCATAGCCAATGAAACCTGGCGCGCGGAGAGCAATAACGACACTCTTACCGGAGTCGGTAAGAAGCTTCAATGTCCGCCTAAGGTCAGATTCGAAACTCGGCTCCTTCGCATACGCATGCCAACTTGCACCCAAGACAACAGTTTCGTACTTGTTCAGTTCACTCCGCACCATTCTATTGAATTCAACACAGCTATTTTTTGCGGCGGGTGGAGTGTACTTCCTGCTTAACTCCTCAGGGAATGGCGGACAAGAGGAGTGTTCTATATTTCGCAGCGCGAACCCATAATGCTCAGAAAGAACCTTAAAATAGCCCATGAAGTGCGCAGCATTAGAATCACCAAACAAAATTGCTCGTGGCTCTTTACTCGTATCTCCGACTACACATCTCTTGTCACTCAAAAATTCCGGCTTTGCTCCTACCTGACATACATATCGATAGCTGAAAGCTGGACCTGTGTTATTGCCAATATCTGCTAATGTCTCTGCGTAGCCTTTTGGCGACAGAAACTGAATCACTCCATTAAAATACAACGCAACACCGGAAAGCATGCATGCCGCTACGAGCAATCCAGAAAGAGCCAGAGCTTTGGCGGGAGCCCCTCCATGTCTAAAGGGCTTTTCAACGAAGAAGTATGAGAACAATGTCATCACTATAATGATAACAAGACACAAGCCCCCTCCCAGTAGATCCGGCTCCCCCATTGCGTAACGATAAAACGCCAACACCGGCCAATGCCATAAATAGAGAGAGAATGAAACCAGCCCGATACCGACTATCGGACGTAAGGAAAACAGTTTACCGATGAATGTAGGGCTGAATGTGCCAACTGCAATAAGCAGCGCAACGCCAATTGTAGGCACTATCGAGATGAGGCCAGGGAAACCATCCGACTCACGGATCATTACCAAAGACCAGACTACAATCACAAGGCCGACAACAGCCATAAGCTCAGCATAAATTCGCTGAAGTCTGTAATTACTGTTCTGACATATAAAATAGGTGACCGCGCCAACCAACAGCTCACCAGCACGCGAAGGCAACATATAATATGCAAACTTCTGATCGGCAACCAGATTTAGTTGCCCACAGATGAAAGATGCTATCGCCACGAACACGGCAAAAACTATTAGCCAATATCTTCCAGCCCAAGCAAATGCAAAAAATAGACAAGCGGGCCACAGCAAATAGAACTGTTCCTCAACGCCTAGCGACCACATATGAAGCAACGGAACCATATCTGAAGACGCAGCAAAGTAACTTACGTCCAGATACTTCCAAAAATATACATTCGCCACTGACAAAATAGAGGCAAGTGCTGATCCTGATAGATCATTCACGTCCGCTGGCAACATCAGAACAATGCCGATCGACAGGACAACGAAGATCATAAAAGCAGTAGCGGGGAAGATTCGCCTAATTCTTCGCAAATAAAAATCTGCAAATCTGAACTCCCCTGCGGTTAGTTGCCTAGCTACAATCCCTGTGATCAAGTATCCAGAGATCACAAAGAAAATATCAACCCCAACAAAGCCACCCGGCAACCATTGCTTGTTGAAGTGAAATATCACGACTGCCAATACGGCAATGGCCCTCAATCCATCAATATCAGGACGATAGGCAATAATTTTGTTACTCATGAATTCCCTTTCGTAGGGCATTGCCCTTGGTCAGGTAC
The DNA here is from genome assembly GCF_002113245.1 of Pseudomonas sp. B13(2017). Taxonomy (NCBI): domain Bacteria; kingdom Pseudomonadati; phylum Pseudomonadota; class Gammaproteobacteria; order Pseudomonadales; family Pseudomonadaceae; genus Pseudomonas; species Pseudomonas sp. B13(2017). The sequence continues at coordinate 110,149 of NZ_NEJX01000010.1, read as the reverse complement.
GTAGGACGCGAGCCTCGGGAACTCGCCCGCAAATGAACTACTGGGTAGGTAAACTGTGTTTGTGCCATAGTGCTCTAAATAGAGGCGACCACTTGGTCGCCTCGTCAGCCTCTATTTTTGAGAAATCAATCCAGGCATATTTTTCTCGGCAACCGATATCCGCCCAATCTGCTCTGATCCAGCCATGCTCAAGTGACCGAGGTCAAAATAGATAGGTTTTCCTCGCAGATAAGCAGAGCATGTACCGTGAGTACAGACATAGTCTCTCAGCGTAAAAGTCTTGACGTTATTATACTTACCAGCAATAGCAATAATCTGGTTGTTTATTTCTGTCTCACCTGTATCGGCATACACACCTCTAGCAGCGCAATCCACCCCGGGAATCTTGATGGCTTTTAGGTCACACGACCTATCATATCCCTTAAAGATCGGCACTTTCAGGCCGATTATGATACTCTTTCCGGTAGATGAGAGTTCCCTAACAAGACCCTCAATATCTTCCACATAGTTTTTTGTTCTGTATTTATAGCCTTCCCAGTCAGCGCTAACAATTAGCGTATCATAATCACCAAAATGCTCTCTAACCAGCGAATTGAACTTCTGGCAAGAGTCTCGACTAGCCACCTTCACATACGGGCGACTTTTTTCCCCTGCAAAAGGCACACAAGAATCATGCGCAATATTGCGCATGGTGACACCTTGATTTTCCGCAATGACTTTCCAGTAACCAACGTAATGGGCAGAATTAGAATCACCAAAAATCAAAACACTTGGTTTTTTGTCGCCAGGACCGATAAGGCAGCGTTCCAAATTTATCAAATTTGCATCATAACGTGGAGTTTGGCAATTATATTCGTAGCGGTAGGCAGCTTTAGTTTGATTAAAATGCTCAGTCACCTTGGCATGGTACCCCTCTGGCGAGAGCTCTCTTACTAAGCCTTTAGTGCCGATGGCGTAGTAAGATACGGAAACGGTTAAAATTGCCACCACAGCAACAGCAAAACCTTTTAGGTTTACGATTCGTTTTGCCGGACGCCGGAAGGGCACTTCAACTAAATAATAGGAAATCAATGTCGCTACGATTAGCAACACGCCGCAGATCAGATACCCGCTGCCTGCTGGCTGACCATACGCATAGCGATAAAATGCCAGGATAGGCCAGTGCCATAGATACAGAGAAAATGATACAAGCCCGATAAATACAAGAGGCCTCAATGACAACAATGAACTCACGACATTATTGCCAATAGCACCCGCAAAAATCACAGATGCTACGCCCACTACCGGAAGTAACGAAATAATTCCCGGAAAGCCCCCTGCCTCGCTTATAAACGCAATTGAAAAACCAATTGCTGCAACACCAAAAAGAGCCAGAGCCTGGCCGACGTTTTTATTGATACGACCTTTCCAAGTCTCACTTGCAAAAAGTGCAAGCGCACCCACAAGCAGCTCACCAGCTCGTGAAGGAAGCATATAATAGGCAAACTTGGGATCAGAGGCCAATTTGCTTTCACCATACAGAACTGATGCTAAAGATATCAGCAACGCAGCCGGGACTAGCCCTCTCCGTCCTCCGACCTTATACAAAATGACTAGCAAGGCTGGCCAGACAAGATAAAATTGCTCCTCTACACCTAGCGACCACATGTGAAGCAGCGGCACCATGTCAGAGGATGCTGCAAAATAACTTACATCCAGATATTTCCAAAAGTAAATATTTGCAACTGAAAAAGTGGATGCGATTGCCGAGGAAGCCAAATCCTTCGCATCCATAGGCACCATGAAGGTAAGCCCGAAAAGCACCGTAACGAAAATAAGGAAGAATGCAGCCGGAAGAATCCTTCGAACTCTTCTCATATAGAAGTCCACAAAGGAAAACTCTCCCCTTGCAACTTCTTTCAAGATGATACCCGTGATCAAATACCCTGAAATCACGAAGAATATATCGACACCGACGAAACCACCGGGCAGCCACTGTTTATTAAAGTGAAATATCACTACCGCTAATACCGCCAGAGCCCGTAACCCATCTATGTCTGGACGGTAGGACATTTTCTTGCCTTGCATCTCTGAATTCCCTGTCATGGGGGCCTTTAAGAAATGGCAAATGATACCGTTTTACTAGCGTTTGCGGATTTTTTTTTACTCAGACCGCTCTATTTTTCTCAGGAAAAAAGCATACTGATGACGCTTTGCCCACGCTGAAGCGGCTATCTCAAGCTATTCAGGGATGCTCGTATGACCTGCGGCAAACTCATACCATACCGGAGAGGAGACTCAATTGCCGCGCAAAGCCGGGAAAAGCCTGCTAGGGACAAAACCAGGGTTGTATGCTCCATGGGTATCAGGACACATTGATCTATCCACCTAAGACCTCCCGGGGTCCCGACGAAACTCGACTCCTCGGTAGGGCATGGCATGTGTTTACAGGGCTTTCCGCCAAAAGGAGCAGGACAATGTTCAGTCAACGGCTGACGCTCGATGGAGCGCTTCGGCGCCTGAACAATCAGTTGCTTATACGGTTGTATCTCTGGAGCAGACGAACTGCCTCATCAGGAGGGATAAGGGCCCGAGGCATACTGATCACAGCCCTGACCTTCCCTGGCGATCTGACACGCTTTGTGACGTCACCGGTACATCCTTACGCTTTGTACTCCTTGGATAGGATACAATTGATAACGGACAGAGCTAAACCCTCAAACTACTGGACGACGTCGCTGGCCTGACATACCTCAATACAGCTTTCAAGTACCGACGAAAACCCAAAGTCTTATAACAGGGCGCAGCTTGCGCCCATACATTTAAGCCATTTCGATTGCTGACATTATATTCCCAGCAATTACTGAATGCCCCTTAACGTTCGGGTGGCTCCCATCACTTAAGTGCGCCTTGAGATCAAGACTTTCAAACAATGCGTAATTATCAATAAAATCAATGCGGCAATTTTTGGCAACCGCAAGTACAGCATCTCTAACCACCCGCATATCAAACAAATATTTTCCAGACGACTCTACAGTTGATGGGTTTGCGCACATTAGAACCACATCAGCCTTATCATTGATTCGGGAAACAAGAAGCTCCAAGTTTTCCGCCAGTTCGCTACCACTCTTCGGATTCCGGCGATCGATAATTCGATCATTGGTCCCAAGTTGCACAAAAACAAACTTGTCGCCGGAAAGCAAAGCAAAATTATCCTCACCAGAGGCAACTAGATTACGGGCCGTATAACTGGTAGTGCTTGCTCCGTTGATGCCTTGATTGCTGATGCGCACCGCTTTATTCTTGGCCCCATCAAGAAACTCCACAATGGATTGTCCAGAGGGCGATGTGCGCCAATTAGACAACTTCAATGATGCGTTTGGTAAAAATTTATTTCCGATGAAGCGCTTAACATTATTGACATAGCTTTCACTCGCAAAATTGTCTCTAGGATCAGACAGCGTACCGTTTCGAGGATCGGGATCAGGGCCTTGTCGAGTACCTGTACCCCAGGTTATTGAATCCCCAATAAACGAGATTCCAGTCATAGCTTGATTGGGGTCGGCAAGGGCAGCTTTAAGTCTGCCAAGTTGCCCACCATAAAAGTGAACCAGTCGATCGTTAAATAACACCCCAAGTCCTCGATAGGCCGGATATGCTGCAGCAGCAGCCGCAACTGTTAAAAATTTTCGTCTATTCACCGATTTTTCCCTGTAAAAAACAGCGATTGTACCGGGATATCTATGCGAACTGAAATAGAAAGCCCACCGTAAGGTGGGCTCAGGAGATGCGCTCGAAGGAGCTTATGAACGTTGCGGACATCGCTTCAACGCCCGAGAATTAAGCGAAAAACCATACCAGGTTTGCCCACCTCGATCGAGTGTTCATCAACCGCTGTTGCAACATTTCGGACGCATGTATGACTGGTAGAGAAAAAATCGCCAAATCCTCATGTGTTTCGACAAGTTAACAAAAGGCTGTGCCATGATTCCGCTGGCTTGCACCATGTGATATTCGTGCCAGGATTTTTTAGGGCCTTGATCAAGAAAGACAAAGCCTCCCAACAAAAACCTACCATCGTCCCCTCAAGGTCCGGTTGCGCTACGGCAAGGCTTAACTCCCTCTCAATAAACCCTATCCTGCACCAGCCGCTTCAAATACTGCCCATACCCATTCTTAGCCAACGGCTCCGCCAGCTTCAACAGCTGCTCCGCCCCAATCCACCCCTGCCTGTACGCCACCTCTTCCGGACAAGCCACCTTCAACCCCTGCCGCCGCTCAATGGTCGCGATATACCCACTCGCCTCGAGCAACGAGTCATGCGTCCCGGTATCCAGCCAGGCATACCCGCGCCCCATTATCTCCACCGACAACCGGTTCTGCTCCAGGTACACCCGGTTCAAATCGGTAATCTCCAGCTCACCCCGCGCAGATGGCTTGATGCCTTTGGCAATCTCGACCACGTCCTTGTCGTAGAAGTACAACCCGGTCACGGCATAACTGGACTTCGGCTTGGTCGGTTTCTCCTCCAGGCTGATCGCCTTGCCCTTCTCATCGAACTCGACCACGCCGTAACGCTCGGGGTCGTGCACGTGGTAGGCGAACACGCTGGCGCCTTCGTCGCGATCCATGGCGTTGCGCAGCAGTTGCTGGAAGTCGTGACCGTAATAGATGTTGTCGCCCAGCACCAGTGCCGACAGGTCGTTGCCAATGAAGTCTTCACCAATCAGGAAGGCCTGCGCCAGGCCGTCTGGCGAGGCCTGCACGGCGTAGCTGATGTTGATGCCCCACTGGTGGCCGTCGCCCAGCAGTTGCTCGAAACGCGGGGTGTCCTGCGGGGTGGAGATGATCAGGATGTCCTGGATACCCGCCAGCATCAGGGTGGTCAACGGGTAGTAGATCATCGGCTTGTCGTAAACCGGCAGCAGCTGCTTGGAAATAGCCAGGGTCGCGGGGTGCAGACGGGTACCCGACCCGCCCGCCAGAATGATGCCTTTACGCTTCATAGTGGTCATTTCTCGTGTATTTCCGTAAGCATGCGAGCCACACCCAGGCGCCAGTCTGGCAGGTTCAGGGCAAAGGCTTGCTGCAGTTTATGGGTGTCCAGACGCGAGTTGGCCGGCCGCTTGGCCGGGGTCGGGTAGGCGTCGGTGGTCAACGGGTTGACCTGTTCGGCGTGGGCTTTCAATGGCACACCCAAGGCCGCTGCCTGCTCCAGCACGTAACGGGCGTAGCCGCACCAGGTGGTTTCGCCGGCCGCCGCCAGGTGATACAGGCCAGCCAGGGCCGGGTCGCGGCGGGTGGCGGTGATGGCGTGGGCGGTGATGTCGGCGATCAGTTCGGCGCCGGTCGGGGCGCCGTGCTGGTCGTCGATCACGCCCAGGCTGTCGCGTTCCGCAGCCAGGCGCAGCATGGTCTTGGCGAAGTTGTTGCCGCGTGCGGCATACACCCAGCAGGTTCGGAAGATCAGGTGCTGGCAACCGGCGGCCTGGATGGCCTGTTCGCCGGCCAGCTTGCTTTCGCCATAGGCATTCAGTGGGCCGACGCTGTCGTCTTCGCGCCAGGCTTGAGTGCCCTGCCCCGGGAACACGTAATCGGTGGAGTAATGCACCAGCAATGCTCCGCAGTCGGCGGCGGCGCGGGCCAGCACGCCGACGGCTTCGGCGTTTACCTTGAAGGCTTGTTCACGGTCGCTTTCCGCCTTGTCCACGGCAGTGTAGGCGGCGGCGTTGACGATTACATCGGGGGCGTAGGCGCGCACTGTTTCGGCCAGGCCCGGCAGGTTGGCCAGGTCGCCGCAGTGTGCCTGGCTGCGGGAATTGAGCGCCAGCACCTGGCCCAGCGGGGCCAGGCTGCGTTGCAGCTCCCAACCTACCTGGCCGTCCTTGCCCAGTAGCAGAATCTTCATGCCGAGCGCCCTGCGTAGTTTTTCTCGACCCAGTCGCGGTAGTTGCCGGACTGTACGTTCTGCACCCACTCCTGGTTGTCGAGGTACCAGGCCACGGTCTTGCGAATGCCGGTTTCGAAGGTTTCGGCAGGCTTCCAACCCAGTTCGCGCTCGAGCTTGCGCGCGTCGATGGCGTAGCGGCGGTCATGGCCTGGGCGGTCGGTCACGTAAGTGATCTGCTCGGCGTAGGGCTTGCCGTCGGCGCGGGGGCGCAGTTCGTCCAGCAGGGCGCACACGCGGTTGACGATTTCCAGGTTGGGCTTTTCGTTCCAGCCGCCCACGTTGTACACCTCGCCGGTCTTGCCGGCTTCCAGCACGCGGCGGATGGCGCTGCAGTGGTCCTTGACGTACAGCCAGTCGCGAATCTGCTGGCCGTCGCCGTATACCGGCAGCGGTTTGCCGGCCAGGGCGTTGACGATCATCAGCGGGATGAGCTTCTCCGGGAAGTGGTAAGGGCCGTAGTTGTTCGAGCAGTTGGTGGTCAGCACCGGCAGGCCGTAGGTGTGGTGGTACGAGCGCACCAGGTGGTCGCTGGCGGCCTTGCTGGCCGAGTACGGGCTGTTGGGCTGGTACTGGTGGGTTTCGGTGAAGGCCGGTTCATCGGCGGCCAGCGAACCATACACTTCGTCGGTGGACACATGCAGGAAGCGGAAGGCCTGACGCGATTGCTCATCCAGGCCGCCCCAGTAGGCGCGTACGGCTTCCAGCAGGCGGAAGGTGCCGACGATGTTGGTTTCGATGAAGTCTTCCGGGCCGTGGATCGAGCGGTCGACGTGGGACTCGGCGGCAAAGTTGACGATGGCGCGTGGCTGGTGGGTTTTCAGCAGCTGTTCCACCAGCGCGGAATCACCAATGTCGCCATGCACGAAAATGTGCCGCGCGTCGCTCTGCAGGCTGCTCAAGGTCTGCAGGTTGCCTGCGTAGGTGAGTTTGTCGAGGTTGACCACGGGCTCGTCATTGCCGGCCAGCCAGTCCAGCACGAAGTTCGCGCCAATGAAGCCCGCACCACCAGTTACCAGAATAGTCATCGTTCAGTTCTTCCCAATTCCCGCGTTCAAACTTCACAGCGTTTGAAGTTCATGTAGGCGTTCCTGTATCGGCAACGCCGTTCATTTTGTAAGTGCTGCGTTCAGGGCTCCATGCGCCGGCGCTGGTACAGCCAGTCCACAATGTCGCCGCCAGGCACGTAGCCGCTTACGGTGTCACGCAGCAGCTGTCGCACGGTGGCAAAGTCATCTTCCGCAGTCGCCGCGCGCAGGGCGTCAAGGCGCTGCTTCAGCACATCCCAGGGCAGGTAGTCCTCGTGTGCGCTCATGATCATGGGGTGGCGGGTGGCAATCACGTTGTCGCCGATCAGCAGCTCTTCGTACAACTTCTCGCCCGGACGCAGGCCGGTGAAGTTGATGGCGATGTCGCCCAGCGGGTTGCGCTCGGAGCGGATGCTGAAGCCGGACAGGTGAATCATCTTTTCCGCCAGTTCCACGATCTTCACTGGTTCACCCATGTCCAGCACGAACACATCGCCGCCCTGCCCCATGGAACCGGCCTGGATCACCAGCTGCGCGGCCTCGGGGATGGTCATGAAGTAGCGGGTGATTTTCGGGTGGGTCACGGTCAGCGGCCCACCGGCCTTGATCTGCTTGTGGAACAGCGGAATGACCGAGCCCGACGAGCCCAGCACGTTGCCGAAACGCACCATGGTGAAGCGGGTCTTGTTCACCTGTGAGACATTGCCGGTTTCGCCCATCAGTACCGGCGCCAGCTCACGGCTAAGGGCCTGCAGCACCATTTCGGCCAGGCGCTTGGTACTACCCATCACGTTGGTGGGGCGCACGGCCTTGTCGGTGGAAATCAGCACGAAGTTGGCAACGCCGGCCTGCAGCGCCGCCTGGGCGGTGTACAGGGTGCCGAACACGTTGTTCGTCAGGCCTTCGGCAATGTTGTGCTCGACAATCGGCACATGCTTGTAGGCAGCGGCGTGGTACACGGTGTCCACCTGCCAGGCACGCATCACGTCGAGCATCTTGGCCTGGTCGCGGACCGAGCCGAGGATGGGGATCAGCTGCACCGCCAGGCCTTCGCGAATGATGCGCTGCTCCAGTTCGCCGGCAATGGTGTACAGGTTGAATTCGCTGTGATCGAACAACAGCAGGGTGCGCGGTGTCTGCCCGAGGATCTGGCGGCACAGCTCGGAGCCGATAGAGCCGCCGGCACCGGTCACCATGACCGTCTGGTCGATGATGCAGTGCTGTAGCAGGTCGCCTTGCGCCGGCACCGCGTCGCGGCCCAGCAGGTCAGCAATGTCCACCTCCTGGATGTCGTCCACCTTGACCCGGCCGCTGGCCAGGTCCATGAAGCCGGGCACACTGCGCACGTGCAGCGGGTAGCCTTCCAGCAGGTTGAGGATTTCGCGGCGACGGCTGCGGCTCACCGAGGGCAGCGCCAGCAGGATTTCTTCGGCGCCGGTATCGTCGATCATGCGTTGCAGTTGTTCCGGCTGGTACACCTGCAGGCCGGCGATCACTCGGTCAGTGATGCTGGCATCGTCGTCGATGAACGCTACCGGGCGCATGGCCTTGCCCATGCGCAGCGCCGCCACCAGCTGGTTACCGGCCGAGCCGGCGCCGTAGATGGCCACCCGTGGCAGGCCGTCGTCGCGGTTGGCAAAGGGCACGTGCTGCACGGCAGTGGCAAACCAGTCGCCGAGGAAGTACTGGCGCATGGCCAGACGCAGGCCGCCGACCATGATCAGGCTCAGCCACCAGTAGTTGAAGGTGATCGAGCGCGGCACCACGTTCTGGTGGTTGCTGGCCCAGTAGATGATGAAACCGAGGATCAGCGCCGACAGGGTCACCGCCTTGATGATCGCGATCAGTGCGTCATTGCCGAAATAGCGCATCACCGCCCGGTAAAGACCAAAGCGGATGAACAACGGGATCGAGATGATCGGCGCCGTGATGAACAGCCAGGTGTGATCACGGACAGGGTTGGCCAGGTCATCGATGCCCAGGCGCACGACAAACGCCAGCCACAGCGCGAACCAGACCAGAATTACATCGGTCGCTACCTGGATCAGCCGTTTGTGGCGTCGAGGTAGTCCAAGCAGTCTTGAGCGCAGCTTATCCATAGAACCTCTGAGAGTGTTGCAAAGTGACATGTCTAGCGTCTTCTTTCTATCACTCTAGCTAGTGTTCGAGTTCACCGGCGCGCCAGCGCACGGCCAGAAACGCCAATGGCAGGTAGGCGATGATCACGCCCAACACGCCGTCCAGGCCCAGCAACAGCACACACAAGGCCACCGGCAGCAGCCAGAACAGGTTGAGCCCGGCCACAGCCAGGGTCACCGGCAGGTGCTTGCCATAGTGGCGCGAGGCGAACTGGTAGGCGTGACTGCGGTGCGCTTCGTACACCTTGTCGCCGCGCAGCAGGCGGCGGATCAGGGTGAAGGTAGCGTCGACCACGAACACGCCCAACAGGATCAGCCAGCACCAGAACAGCTGCGGCGCGGCCCAGGCCGCCTGCAGCGACAGGCCTGCCAGCACGATACCAAGGAAGCCACTGCCAGCGTCACCCATGAAGATCCTGGCCGGCGGGAAGTTCCAGAACAGGAAGCCCAGCGTGGCCGCGGCCAGCAACAGTGGCAGCGCCATCAACTGTGGCACACCGGCCAGGGCCGAGAGCAGCACCATGCCCAGGCAGGCGGTCACCGCTTCGACGCTGGCGATGCCGTCGATACCATCCATGAAGTTATACAGGTTGAGCATCCACACGCTGTAGAACGCGGCCAGGATGTAGCCGAACCACTGCAGGTCCAGGGTAAAGCCGAACACCTGCAGCGGCGCCAGGCCACCCAGCCAGTACAGCATCCAGACGGCCGCGGCGAAGTGGCCAAGCAGGCGCCAGCGGGCAGCGATGTGGCCGTGGTCGTCCATGAAGCCGATTACCGCGATCAGTGCCCCTGCCCCGCCGATGGCAACCAGTGCCGGCAGCGGCACAGCGCCCGCCAGGCCCAGCAGCGGCAGGCAGCCAAGAAAGCTCAGCACAATGGCTACACCGCCACCCCGTGGGGTGGGCACGGTGTGCGAACTGCGCGCGTTGGGCACGTCGATGATCTGCTTGTTCAGGGCGTAGCGCCGCAGCACTGCGGTCAAAAGCAGGGATGCCCCTGCGACCAGGGGGATAAGCCACCATGCCATCATTTGTCTTGCTCTTTCAGAAAGTTGAGTGCCGTAGCCCGCAGTGCCTGGTCGACATCCAGCGGGGGCTGCCAGCCCAGCAGTTCACGGGTTTTGCCAATGTCTACCTGCAGCGAGCCGCACAGGCGCTGGGCCAGCCCGGCCTTGCCGGCCAAGGTGGCCGCGCCCTTCAACCAGGCGGCGGGCACGGGCAACAACCTGGCTGGCTTGCCCAGCGCCTTGCCCAACCGTTGCAGCAGTTCGGTGGTGGACAGGTCGTGGCCATCGCTGGCCAGAAAAGTCTGGTTGGCGGCGGCCGGGTGGTCGATGCAGGTCAGCAGCAGGTCCACCAGGTTGTCCAGCGCCACCAGGCTGCGTTTGTTGTGGATGGCGCCAAATGGCAGCGGCACACCTTTGCTCAGCCAGTTCATCATGCTGCGGAAGTTGGCTTTCACGCCTGGACCATACACCAGCACCGGGCGCACGATCACCACTTCCAGCCCGGTTTCAGCCGCCAATTGGCGCAGGCCGTCTTCGGCTTCGCGCTTGGAGATGCCGTACGGGTCCGAAGGCGCAGGGGTTTCATCGGCAGTGAACGGCTGGCGGCCGTTGGTGGTTTCGCCGTTCACCTTCACCGAGCTTACAAAAATGAAGCGCCGCACACCGGCCTGGGCGGCGGCTCGGGCCAGGCTCAGGGTACCTTCCACGTTTACCCGGCGGAACTCGGCCAGCGGATCGGCGGCGGTTTCCTCCATTACGTGCACGCGGGAGGCCAAGTGGATTACGGTGTCGACCTGCTCGAAATGCCCGGACGCAACATCCACCGCCGCCAGTTCGCTGAATGGCCGGTAGTCGACGCCCGCCAGCCGCTGGCCAGGCGCTTGCCGTACCAGCGCGCGCGGCGCCCAGCGTGTGTCTGCAGCAAGCCGCTGCAGCAACACCTTGCCGACAAAACCGCTACCGCCGGTGGCCAGGATACCTGGCCGTTGCCCGTTGCCTTGCTCGGCCATCAGCCTCTCCCCGCCCGGCCCAGCAGGCGGGTGAACACGCTACGGTACTGGTCTGCCACCACCGACCATCGGTAACGGCGGTTGGCAATTTCATGCAGGCGCGCCGAAAGCTGCGCACGGGCGCCTTCATCGGCAAACAGGGCTTGGGCGTGGTTGCGCAGCGAGGTGCTGTCGGCAAAGTACAGCGCCTGGTCTTCGGTGGTGGCGCGGTTGAACGACACATCGAAGGCCACCACCGGCAGGCCCAGCCACATGGCTTCGACAAGCGACGGGTTGGTGCCGCCGGCGCTGTGGCCATGCAGGTACACCGTGGCATTGCTGCGCAGCGGGCTCAGTTGCTCCACGTCGTAGATCGGGTCCAGCAGGTGAATGTTGCTTACCCCTTCGTATTGCTTGCGCAGTTGCACGCCGTATTCGCTGTGGTTCCAGTTGCCGATGATCGCCAGCGGCATGCCAGAGCCGGCGAAGGCTTCGAGAATGACATGGATGTTGTTCTCCGGCTCGATGCGGCACACCGTAAAGGCATAGGGCGCACCCAGGAAGGGGTAAGCCTGGCGGGCTTGCTCGCTTGGCTCGCCGGCCCGGGCCTGGTCGCCACCGTAGGCAATCAGTTCGCTGGGTTTGTTGTATTCGGCGGTCACGTATTCCTGCAACACCTTGTTGTCGGTGATGACCGCGTGGGCAAAACGCACGGCCACCGCTTCGGACAACTTCAGGAACCAGCGGGCGAAGTTGGACCACTTGGCGCGCTTCCATTCATAGCCGTCGATGTTCACCACGATCGGCTTGCGGGTCAGCAGGCGCATGAATGGCAGGGCAATGCAGCCGGAAACACCCAGAATCAGCATCAGGTCATGCTTGCGGTAGGCGTGCAGCATGCTCAGCACATCGTACGGAATGCTTTGCACGCCATTGGCCTTGAGGTTCAGGTAGACCAGGCGGGCACGCTCGAAAAACTTCGGGCGCTGGGGGTAATGGGGCGCACTGCAATATACGGTGAGTTCGCAGTCACCCGGCAGGTTGCGCACCAATTGCTCGGTCAGTGTTTCCCAACCACCGTATTGAGCGGGTAAACCGACCGTACCAATCACTGCAATCTTATAGGTCATCAAACACCATCACGATTTTTTTCTGGAAGTTGGCAGTGGAAAACTCACTCGCTTTCCTGCGTGCGCACTCGGACAGTGCCTGGCACACCTGTGGGTCCTGCGACAGGCGCGCAACGGTGCGCACCAGTTGTTCATGGTTTTTCGAATCGATCTGGTAGCCCTCAACCCCGTCACTGACCAGTTCGACCGGGCCGCCTACCGGGGGCACTATGGTCGGGATGCCGAAAGCCATCGCCTCGAGAATGGTCAGGCCAAAGGTTTCAACCCAGCCGTCCACATGGGACAGGTTCAGCACCAGGCTGGCATTGCGGTAGAACTTCGCCACCTCGGCACTGGCCGGGCTGAGCATGAGGTTTTGCGGCAGAACCTTGCCGGCAAAGTAGGCGTCCACTTCCTGCGGGCTGGCATTGAGCACCAGGGTGAACTTCAGCACAGGGTTCGCGGACAGTGCGGTGGCCAGGGCGACAAATTCGTCCACCCCTTTGTAGCCCTTCAACGACGCCAGCATCAGCACGTTGAAGCTGCCGTCGTGCAAGTGCTGGTACGGCGTGGCCATTGCCTGCTGCTGGAAGCCCTCGGCCAGCCCGTTGTACACGGTCACCGCTGGCACGCCGGCCACGCCCTCTTGTACCTGAAGGTACTTCGACACGTAGACCACCTTGCTGGCACAGCCGGCAATCACTCGGCGCAGGAACGCCTTGAGCAGCGCAGGCCGGATGGAGGTTTCGTGCACGTGGTAGACCACCTTGGCACCGCGCAAACGGGCGGCCAGGGCGGCACCAAAGGGCAGCATGGTGTTAACCAGCACGATCGACCCCGGCCGCACCTGGCGCAACAGGCTGAAGAACAGCGCCACCTGCGAGCCGGCATACGCCAGCAAGGTCAGCCAGCGGTTGTCGAAGCGCTTGTAGGCAAACCTGCAGGTGCGTACCTGCAGCTCGTCGAGCACACCGTGGCCGCTGCTGCCCACATGCAGGGTGCAGTCGGCGCCATGTCGCTGTAGCGCGGTGATGGTCTGGTTCAACACCCGGGGGCTGCCGCTGTAGTCATTCAGCAGATGGACAAAGTGCAACGTTTTCATGCCACCCCTTCTTCCGCTACGCGCGCCTTGATGAACTTGGCCGGCACACCGCCATAAATCGAATTCTTGCGGTACACGCCCGCGGCCACCACCGCCCCTGCGGCGAACACGCAGCCGTCTTCGATCACCGCGCCATCGAGTACGGTCACCTTGGCGCCGATCCAGCAGTTGCGGCCCACCTTGATGCCCTGGCGGGTCACGCCCTGCAGGCGGATGGGTTGCAGCGGGTCTTCGAAGTTGTGGTTTTCCGAATGGAAGCTGACGAAGTTGCCGATGATGGTGTCGCTGCCAATCTCGATGCCGCCGGCGCAGCCCAGGAAGCAGCCGGCACCCAGGCCGACGTTGTCGCCGATCACCAGGCCCTTGCCGATGTTGGCCAGGCTGCCGGTGCACTCGATGATGATGTGCTTGTTCAGCGACACGGCGGTGCCGAAGCGGATGCCGTCATTGGACAAGGCATCGACGAAGCAGCCCTGGTCGATGACCAGCCCCGGGCCGTACTCGATCTTGCCCACTTCCTTCAGGGTTACCCCCGAGCCGATGAACGCCAGGCGCCGCCGGCGCAGGCGGATCACGCCGCGGCAGGCCATCAGCAGCTTGGTCACGAACAGCCCCAGCAGATAGCCCGACGAGATGCGCCGGTCGACAACCAATGGGCGCTTTTTAACCAGCAGCACCAGTTTTTCGAGCAAGGCATGCATCATTTCACGGCCCTCACCTGGGTAAACAAGGCCTTGACGAAGGCCGGACGGCGGTAGGCCACCGCTTTGCGAATGGCCGCATAGACCAGGTACAGGTCAAGCAGGCCTCGCTCCAGCAGGCCGTGGGAATGGAAGCTGATACGCAGCCCGTGGATCATTTCCTCGAAGCGGAACAAGGCACGCTCGGGGGTATCGGCACTGTGCTCGGACAGGTCGTGGGCAATCTCCACATCCAGCACGCAGGCCTTGGGGAAATAACCCTCGTAGCGGATGAAAAAGTCGGTATCGGTGGCATAGAAGCGCAACCGCTCGTCATAGAAAGGCGTCATGCGCTGGAAGCACTCGCGAGTGAAGATCAGGCCACTGTTGATGCCCAGCAGGTTTTTCGAGTCCACCAGCCCCGCGGCCACGTTGGGGGTAAGGCGGCCCATGAACAGCCAGCGCTTGCCGGGGCTGACCAGTTGCCCATGGCTGACCAGCCGGGGCATGAACACGCCCACCTGCTCGCCGCCTGGCGCACGGCGTACCTGGCCGATCTGCGCCAGGCAGCTGGACAGGCGGATGTTCGAGTAGTTGGTGTCGTCGTCCGAGATCATGAACAGGTCGACCCCGGCGGCAAACGCCTGTTCGGCCACCTGGTTGTAGACCACCGACAACCGCTGGTTGTCCGCCTCGTACCAGCGTACGCCCGGGCACGGCTGTGCCACGCCGGGGGAGTTGTTCCAGACGTACAGCTGCAGGTCGATACCCTCGTCACGCAGTAAAGCCTGCTGCGCGAGCAATGACTGCAGGGCAATCGAGTCCTGGCTAGCTTTCCGATACAGAACGATCAGGACTGCCAGGCTCAACTTTTGTTCTTCTGTTTTCACCAATGATCACCATCACCACGATCGCGAAAATGTAGAGGACAACACTGTTCGTATAGGACTGGAAAAAGAACGAGCTCAGGAAGAACGGATAGCTGGCAATCACGAAGTTGCCCAGGCCGTTTTTCCAGGAGCTGCCGTGAGGCCTGTCCCGGACGATGATCGTCACCAGCTTGTGATACCAAAGGATCAACCCGGCCATGATCAGCAGGCCGACCAGACCGCAGGTGGCCAGCAGGTTGAGCCAGAACGAATCGAACCAGTGCGGCTGGCCCGGGCCTACCGCGCCAAAGCCATAGCCCATGGGGTGCGCGCCAAGCACCTCAAACATGTGCAGCCACTGCCGCTCACGGTCCAGTGCAGACAAGTCCTCGGTGTAGCCCATCGACAGGTAGGCGAAAATCGCCACGGTCAGGCCCACGAACTGCAGGTAGCCCAGCAGTGAGATCAGCCAGGCCGTACGCAGTACCCGGGCCGCCACCAGCATCGAGCAGATGCACACCAGGCCGATCATGGCCGTACGCACCGAACCGATCACAATCAGCCCGCACAGCAGCAGGAAGGCAACACTCAGCAGCAGGCGCCGGGTCAACGACCAGTTGCGCCCGCTGAGCAACACGGCCAGGGTCATGGCTGCGGTATTGAGGATTACCGCAGAAAACTCCAGCGTGCCGGTAAAGAAGCCGGAAACCCGCGGCAGCCCGTCACGCATCGAGTTGTAGGGTTGCAGCTCATAGCCTTTGGCGGTAAGCAGCGGCCAGTACCAGAACTGCTCGGCCGAGACGATGGTCAGGTACTGGTAAAACGCATACGCGCCGGTAAGTACGCTCATCGCCAGCACCGACCAGTACACATGGCGCAGCTTCTTCTCGGTCGACACCGCGTGGGCCCAGATGGCCACCGCCATGCCGACGAACACCGGCACGGCCAGTGCGCGGAACATGCGCACCGACGACGCGCTAAGGTCGCCGAACAGCAGATACAGGAAGACGAAGAACAGCACGACCAGCAACCACCGCCCGACTTCGAGGTTGACCATGCCACGTGCCGTGACACTGGCCAGCACCCGCAGCAGCAGCCACATGATCATCAGCAGGCTGATCATTTCTCGCCAACCGGCAAACACACTGCCCAGCCCCAGCGTCAACACGACGAAGTCGCTGAAGAACAGCAGGCAGAACAGCACGCCGATAAATATCCTGATCACACTCACCCTCGCGCTCTGGTCAGCCTGGCCAGCCGGAACAGCACGACCTTGATCAAGAGTTTGATTCTCGGCACCCAGGCGTAGGCAAACAGGGTTCGCAACCCCAGGTTCGTGTCTATGCGGCACAGGGCGTCGAAGACATCCGCAGGGATCATGCTAGTGACCTTACCTGTCGGTTTCATGAAATCGAGGTTGCCCGTCCACGGCAACATGGCTGCCAGTTCGTTCTCGCTGAATTCGCCCCGCTCGATGCAAGCCAGGTAACGCGCTTTCACCGACTCCAGCGAGTTGACCCGCTGCACCGCTTCCACCACCGAGGCACTGGGCCGGGGTTGTTCGATGCTGTCCAGCAGCTGGTCGATGCTGGCCACCTTCAGGCCGTCTGCCGGGGAATAGCCCTGAATCGGCGCCACCAGCCCCACGCAACGCCGGCCCTTGAGCAATTGCTCGGCGAACGCCGTGCCACCGGGTATAGGGTAGCTGTC
Source organism: Pseudomonas sp. B13(2017) (assembly GCF_002113245.1). Lineage (NCBI taxonomy): Bacteria > Pseudomonadati > Pseudomonadota > Gammaproteobacteria > Pseudomonadales > Pseudomonadaceae > Pseudomonas > Pseudomonas sp. B13(2017). The sequence goes on along the minus strand of NZ_NEJX01000010.1, from coordinate 93,589 downwards.
CAGGTAGAAGTCGGCTTTTTCCGCAAAGGCCAGGTAGTCCTTGTACGGCAGGTGGCGGCGGATGAAGAAGCGCTTGGGGTAGCGCAGCTTCACTGTCCACCACCAGGTGTTGGTCAGGGGGTTGGCACCGATGATCCAGCACTCGGCATTGGGGAAGCGCTGAAGAATCGCCGTGATCGACGGACGCATGTCCAGGCCGCCGTGGGGCTTGTACTTGGCCGCCGAGGCAGCGCTGAACACCTTGATCCGCTCATGGGTTGGCACGGCATCCGGCACTCTGGCGCCGCTGGTCTCGATCGGGATCGCCAGGAAGCTCTTCTGGCAGGATAGGTGCTTTTTCTTGTCCAGATGGTGCCCGTAGGCGCTGATCTCGAAATACACGTCGGCCACCGACGCGCCAAAGCTGAACACGTGGTCGGCATGGTTGACGAAATACACTGTCAGCGCGGCGCCACGTTGTTGCTTCAGCAGGCCGCAGGCGACGGTGGTGATGATGTCGTCCGGGTGAATGTGCAACACCACCTTGTCGTACTGGGCCAGGATGTCGACGATGGACTGCAGGCGGGCGCACGGGTCATCGCCGCGCGCCACCTCGATATGGGCGAAATAGCCTGCCAGGCGTTCGAGCACCTGGGGCTTGGCGCTGCGCGCGACCAGCAGGTCCACAGGCCCCTCGTGCATGTGCGCCAGGCGCTCCATCAGCCGGGTGTGCCCGCCTTGCATATAGGGTTCGCTGACCACATGCAGGCAGCCGCGCGATACGCTGCTGACAGCCGGCAGCGTGACCTGGCTGGCGCATCGGGCCACCAGGTGGCGCTCAAGCGCGGTGGCATCATAAATACCCAGGTCCACCGCCCAGAGCAGTGCCCCATAGACCTGCGCCTGCACCAATGCCTGGGCAGGTTCAGCGCCAAGGATGCGCCCATGTAACTGTTCGATGACGTCCTTCATCTCTACTCAGCTCCGCGCCGTATCGCCAACAATAATGTGCAAACGACGGAATACCGAGAAATACATCACGACTCCGTACAACAGGTAGTTTGCCGCGTATGCAAGGGTAACTTTTTCATACCCCCACAACTGGGTGAAATAGACCGTCAGAGCATAAAGCGAAAGCGTCGAGAGGACTTCGGTAATCAGATACAACCGGGTGAGTGCCTTGCCGAGCATCAGGTAGGCCATCAACCAACTGATGACCTTCAAGCTGTCCCCTACCATCTGCCATGCGAACAGCTCACGCATGGGCAGGAATGACGCCGAGAAAAGGACATGGATGATGAAGTCCCTGAGCAGGTAGATAACCAGGCCGGCAGCAATGGTCAGGGGCAGGATGAGCTTGTATCCCTGAATGATTTCCCGACGAAGTTCACCTGCATCTGAAAGCTCCGAGAGCCTCGGCAGGTAATAGACCGCAAGCGTCGTGGTGATCAACATGAGATAGGCCGTGCTCAACCGCCACATGGCCTCCCAGTAACCAGCGTGATCCCAGCCGAACTCCGCCCCCAGGTAATCCCGGATGAACACATGGCAAACGGGCAGAGAACATGCTGTCACAACGGCCATGAGGGCAAACTTTGCCAGCCGGGACAAGGACTGCTTGTCCAGCGCCCCGATGAAATCTGAGAGGCGGAACCATGATGTGCGCATGCAGATGACCAAGGTGGCCACGAAGCTCAACGACTGGTACACAGCCAGCGAAACCAGCGCACCGTACAACCCCAGCCTGATGGTCAGGGCACAGGTCACCACCAGCGATATCAGGCTGCCAGAAATATTGGCAAGCACGTAGCGCTGAACGTCTTTCTTGCCGTTCAGAATGCCCAGCAGCAAAGAGTTGAAGGCAAAAAATACCAAGGTAGCGGCAAACCACACCAGCACTGGGGCGAGTTTTTCGTCGTTGAAAAACCAACCTGCCAATGGTGCCCGCATGGCCACGATCAGCACTGCCAATACACACGAAACCAGCAGTGACAGCGTCCCGGCAGTTCGCCAGATCCTGTGTTGTTCGTCCGGCCGATCAGCAAACTCCGCCGTGTACTTGGTTACCCCTGTGCTGACAGCGCCGCTGGCCAGTGTCGTGAACATGGTAACGGCATTCTGCAATTGCCCGATCGCCGCGTAACCCGCTGGCCCTACATAAAGGGCCAGCACCTTGTTGAGCCCCAGCAATGTCGCCATCTTTACAAAAACAGCAATAGCATTCAGCAGACTGGTCTTGATCAACGTCATGTATTATTGCCCGGACACAGTAAAACTGTTGCAGGCATCGATGACCGTCTGAATATCCGCGTCGCTCATGGTGGGGTCGACAGGCAGGCTGAGCACTTCATCATGAATTTTTTCAGTCAGCGGCAGGCTCAAACCGTTGTACTGACTGTAAGCCTGCTGCCTGTGAGGCGGGATTGGGTAGTGAACCAGCGTCTGTATCCCTTGCTCGCGAAGATGTTGCTGCAAATCGTTTCTGTGCGGCGTGCGTACTACATACAGATGCCAGACATGCTCCTCGACAACACTATTTTGCGGCTGGACGATTTGAGCATTTTGAATGCCCGCGCGGTAGCACTTGGTGATGTGCCGGCGCCGGCTGATTTCTTCACCCAGATACTTGAGCTTCACGTCCAGCATAGCCGCCTGGATCTCGTCCAAACGACTGTTCACTCCGACGTACAAGTTCTTGTACTTCTCATGGGAACCGTAGTTTCTGAGGGCGCGCAGCACTTCCGCCAACTCGGCATCCGAGGTGGTTATCGCCCCGGCATCGCCGAGCGCACCCAGATTCTTGCCCGGATAGAAGCTGAAGCCCGAGGCATTCCCCCAGCTCCCCGCCCGCTTGCCATCGATTGAGGCACCGTGAGCCTGGGCCGAGTCTTCGAGTACCAGCAAACCGTATTCGGCGGCAATCTCGGTGATCGCCTTCATGTCTGCAATTTGCCCATACAGGTGTACCGGCAGGATGACACGCGTCTTGTCGGTAATAGCCTGGCGTATGAGGGAGGTATCAATATTGAAGGTTGCGGGGTCAGGTTCGACGAGCACAGGCTCAAGCCCACTGGCGGTGATTGCCAGGATGCTCGCAATGTAGGTATTGGCCGGGACGATGACTTCATCACCCTGCTTCACCCGCCCCAGCTGTTTCCAGGCGGTCAAGGTCAACGTCAGCGCATCGAGACCGTTTGCCACGCCAATGCAATGAGCGGTACCGCAATAAGCGGCAAAGTTGCTTTCAAAGCGGGCCAGAGCGCTACCGCCGATGTACCAGCCGGAATCGATGACATCGGCACACGCTTGCAACAATTCTTCGCGGTACTGTTTATTGACGGCCTTGAGATTCAGGAAATCAACCATGCTCTAGCTCCCTTGTTATTTTTGCCGGATTACCCACTACCACGCAGTAATCAGGTACATCCTTTGTCACGACGGCACCGGCACCTACCATGGCGTGTCGACCAATCGTGACGCCCGGGAGCAATGTTGCGTTGGCACCGATGCTGCAGCCTTCCTTCAGCACCGTGACTTCGTAAGCCTCGGGGTAACACTTGGAGCGCGGTACTCTGTCGTTGGTGAATGTAGCATTGGGGCCAATGAAGACATTGTCCTCGATCACGAGCCCCTCCCACAGAAACACACCACTTTTCACGGTGACGTTGTCCCCGACTACAACCCCTCCTTCGATCAGGGTGTGGGCGCATATGTTGCAGTTGCTGCCAATTCGCGCACCTTTGAGGATGACCGCGTATTGCCAGACTCTGGTTTTTTCACCGATGGCATCGGTTTGTACATCGGCCAAGGCATGAATGCTAGGCATGGGCGATCAGCCTCTTGAAGTCATCGTAACTGCGAATGTAATCACGCTCGTCGTAGGTTTCACTGGCGATGACCATGAGTACGCAGTCTTCACTGAAATCATGCATTTCACGCCAGACCATATTCTTGATCAGCAAGGCTTTCTGTGGCGCGTCAAGCATATGGTCGACTCGGCCGGTACCGTCATCCAGGGTCATGCGGCAACTGCCGGCCAGGCAGATTATCAGTTGCTGGAGATCCCGGTGGGCATGGAAGCCGCGGCTGACGCCGGCCTTGGTACCGAAGATGTAGTAGACGCGACGGATGGCAAACGGGATATTCAACGCCTTTTCAATACTGATCAGGCTCCCGCGATCATCACCAATGATCGGTAGTACCAAGTCTTCCGCCTGCCCTTTCAGGATCAGCGGTGGCAAGTCAGCCTCGGCAAGGGTTGGCGCAATCGCATCCTTGTCACTGATCAGCAGCCCCTCCAGCTGTGGCCATTCGATGGCAAGGTCCGGGTCATTCCAGGCAATGCTGCGTTCATGCTCTTTGGAGTAGACATTGGTCGTGCGGTACTGGAACACCGTATCTTCTTCCAGCGCGATAAAACCATGGGCGAAGCCTTCAGGCACCCACATCATCTTGCGGTTGGCCGCCGACAGCTCCATGCCTACCCACTGCCCGAAGGTAGGGGAGCCTTTTCGAATATCCACTGCCACGTCGAACACTGCGCCCTTGACCACGCTTACCAACTTGCCTTGGGCAAATGGATAAAGCTGATAGTGCAAGCCGCGCATGACGCCCTTTTTGGATAAAGAGCAATTTTCCTGAACAAAAGAAGGCGGAAGGGTAATACCTTGCGCACTGAGCAAGGCATGAAACTTAGGCTCGCTATAAGACTCATAGAACCAGCCCCTGTCGTCCTCGAAAACGGTAGGTTCAAAAACGACTACGTCCGAGATATTTGTTTCTATGAGCTTCACGCAACCAGCCTCTTGTTGAAATTTATTACTATCAGTTCGACTCTTCCCGCAGCATACAGGCTCGGGGGGCGGGGTAGCTCAAACGCGCCCCAGACGACGCTCTCTTTCAGTAGATACCAGGTGGGTAAATGCGGCCAGGAGCACACCGAGTACCAGCCCTGCGAACACACCCCCTACGACAATAAGCAATTTGCGCAGCCGGACCGGGGTATCAGGCACCTCGATGGCACCATCCTGCTGAAACACCTCGATCACGGCCGGGTTCAGCTGCAGGTTGCGGTAGAAGTCGAGTTTCTCCTGGATCTCCCGCAAACCGGCGACGAATGGGTCATCGGACTCCCGCGTGCGAAGGTTTGCAAGCTCTGCCTCAAGGGCCTGGCTACCGCGCATGTAGGTCAGTGCGCCCTGCATGCCGCCAGACACCTCAGTATCCATGCCACTGGCAATGATGGGGGGCTTGCTCAGGTTCACTGCCTTGGCAACTTTCAGCGCCTCTTCAAGGCGGGCGATTTGATCTTCCCGCTGCTTGTGCGCCGCATCTCGCGCGCTGCGGATCTGTTGCTCCAGGTTCTTGACCACCACCTTCACTTCAGTATCGGCATCTTCAACCAGCGTCTTTTTAGCAAGGTCGCTGGCCATTTCCGAAAAACGCGTTACCCACTTCACACTCATCTTGGGGTCGTCGCTTAACGCCCTGATCAAAAAGCGCTCGGCACTATCTCCCGCCACAGCCCCCACAGTCAATACCTTGCCAAACTGGTCATAAAGTGCATCTTGAGAGCCTTGGCGGGCGACCTCTGGCAAATTAGGCAAATAGACTGCGCGAAAAAACTGCCGCCGCAGTGACTCGGATTGCAGGGAACGCAGGTAAATCTGATAAACATCTTTGGGTGTAAACGCTTTGAGGCCGCTGGCTTCAGTGCGGCCATAGTTCAACTGGGCAATATCATTCTTGGTAGGTGGCAATATAAAAGACTTGGCCTCATACATCGGCGTCTTTAGCCAAACATAAACAAGAGTAGCTGCAGTAACTAAAACAACGCACGAAAGGATGAGCAGTTTACGACTCCACAAGACATGCCAGAGTTCGAGAACATCAACTTCGTCATTTTCGACTCCGGGACTACGTTCATTTCGCATTTGTTCTCGTTTTCCTTAGATCCGGCCATTTGCATGATTCCTCTGCCAGCCAGGCTTAGCCTTGGCTGCAGCTGACCTGACGAAAGACCAGCTGAAGCTAAGCGTAGCGGCATTTTGCTCATCCACCGCAGACCGCTCGAAACGACCTACAGCTTTAGCACTTATCCGATCTAAGAGAAAGATACCGTCAACAAAGTTCCACCGCCGCCCCACGAGCCGACGGCCTGCGGCTCGCTACTGGGCAACCATGACGTCGACCTCCCTACCGCCGCGCTTGCTTAATGCTTCGGCCAAAGCTGATTTCGCCCGAGCTTCTCCATGTACCAGCACAACCTTCCTTGCGGCTTTCGCACCATCCAGCGCGAAGCTCACCAACCCCTGCTGATCCGCATGACCAGAGTAGCCCGGCAAGGTTACGACTTTTGCGCGCACCTCATACATCCGCCCATCCAGATCAATCTGCACAAACCCTTCCGCCCCTTCGCTGGCCTGTATCACCGCGCCCGGCGTGCCCTTTGCCTGATACCCGACAAACATCACCTCGTGCCGCGGATCCCCGAGCATGGCCTTGAGATAATTGACGATGCGCCCACCCGAACACATGCCATTGCCGGCAATCACGATCGCCGGGCGCCCGGTGCTCTTCAGGTAATTGACCACCTGCTGGTGGCGGGCATGGGTGTCCACGCTGATCAACTGGCTGAAGCCAAGCGGGTTGCGCCCTTCGGCCAGGCGCGCCCTGGCTTCGGCATCCCAGTAGTCGTGCAACTCCCGGTACACACCGGTAATGCGCTGGGCCAGTGGTGAGTCAAGGATGATGGGCAGCTGTGACCAGTCGAGCGGGTCGCCCTCGGAGGCCGGGCCGGCCTTGTTCAGCAAGGCCTTGCGATGAAGAATGCCTTCGAGCTCGTACAGCAGCTCCTGGGTGCGGCCGAGACTGAAGGCCGGAATGAGCAGCGTGCCCTGGTCGGCAAGGGCGCGGTCGATGGCAGCTTCCAGCCGCTGCTGCCGGTCGCCTGCAGGCGGGTGCAGGCGGTCGCCGTAGGTGCTTTCCAGTACCAGCACATCGGCCCGTTCCGGGGGCAGCACAGGGCGCAGCAAAGGGTTGCCACCGGCGCCAAGGTCACCGGAGAACACATATCGGTTATTGGCTTGTTCACGCTGCACATCGCATTCGACATAGGCCGAACCCAGCAGATGACCAGCGCGCTGCAGGCGAATGCGGCAACCGAGGCCGGGGCGCTCGACCAGGGTGTGCCACTGCTCGAAAGGCACCGGCACTATCAGGTCGCGGATGAACTCCAGGTACCTCGCCACTTGGGCGGGCTCACTGCTGATACTCAGTTTGTAGGCATCTTCCAGCACCAGAGGCAGCAGCCGGGCAGACGGCTCGCTGCACAGGATCGGGCCACGGTAGCCGGCAGCCAGCAATGCCGGAATGCGACCTACATGGTCGAGATGCACATGGGTGATGACCAGGGCCTGAATACCCTGCACGTCGAAGCCCAACGGCGCCGATGCTGCGCCTGGCGCGGCCTCGGCGCCCTGCTCCAGGCCGCAGTCGATCAGCAGGCTGGTGGACGGGGCGAGGTGCAGTTGATGGCAGGAGCCGGTGACGCCACGGGCACCACCGTGATGGGAAAGGACAGGATATTCCATGTTGCGCACACTCGCCTGGGCCGAAAATGAAGTGCGTTATTACTCCATGACGGCCGGTACAGGCATAGGTGAGACTTTCCCAAACAGTTGTAGGAAATATCCTTAGTTACCGTTCAGTGCTGCCTGGCGGGCAGAAGCCCTGATCTTGCGCTTGCTGCGCTGCACGCCGTAGGCACCCAGCAGCGGCCCGACTGCCAGGCCAATGACCAGGGCGGCCAGGACCAGCACGGCGACTGGCACGGCCGGGGCTGCCCAACCGAACAGAACCAACGAGACGGTTTGCTGGTTCTCCAGCACGAAGAACAGCACCACAGCCGCCAACAGCAGCACGAACACCGCCGCCAGGGCGCGCTTGAGGTTACGCATCAGATTGCTCCTTGTGGAATCAGGTGTGGGCCTCATGTTCTTCTTCATTGACCCGATCGCGCAACTCCTTGCCAGGCTTGAAGTGCGGCACGAACTTGCCTTCGAGGCTGACCGACTGGCCGGTCTTCGGGTTACGGCCTACGCGAGGGGCGCGATAGTGCAGCGAGAAGCTGCCAAAACCGCGGATCTCGATGCGATCGCCAGTGGCAAGGCATTGTGACATCTGCTCAAGCATGGTCTTGATGGCCAGCTCCACGTCCTTGGACGAGAGCAGCCCCTGATGGGTGACAATACGTTCGATCAGCTCCGACTTCGTCATATTTTTCCCTTCGTTATCAAGCAGCTAGATCATTGCTTAACCAGTTTGTAGCACGCTGGGAGGGATTTGAACAGGGTGGTTCTTGACTTAATAAAAAAATTCAAGATTGAAGTTTTACAGGGATGGTCTAGCCGGCGGCACCCGAGCGCGCCCGCCACAGATGCAGCGGGCACACCGACACCCTGAACACCTATGCCAATTGTTCCCGGGAGACCGCTTGGGAAAAGCGCTTTCGCATCGCCAAGGCAGGCTTCTCTACCAGCTCCCACGAAACATAGCCCGCAAACCACGACGCCGGCACCGCAGCCAACATCAACCAGTAGGGACCGGCCCATGGCATGGCCCCCGCCAACACTTGCTGGATCGGAAATGCATACAGGTAGATACCGTACGAGTAATCCTGCACCAACGAAGGCAGCTTCACCTGCGGGCAGTAAGCAAAGTACAAGGTGCCGTAAAGCGTCAGGATGGCGCAGGTAAACACCTCGAAGCGCCCACCCTTGCTCAGCAAGAACAATCCGGCGCAGGCAAGCAGCAGCCACCACCCATGCGGGATCACCGCCCGGCACGAATAGAACGCCGAACCCGCCAGGAAACACACCACCAACTTGAATGGGTACTCCCCATAAGCCGGATGCAGGGTATGCAGCCCCAGCGCAATCACCAGCGCCGCCAGCGTCAGCCCTGCCATCGGCCATCGACAAACCCTGGCCACCAGCACCAATACCCCCAGCACCAGGTACATGCGCATTTCCAGCGGAATGGTCCACAAACTGCCATTGACCGAAACCCCATGAAACCTCGGAGTAAAACTCACGCCTGGCAGCACGAACTGGGCATCCTTGAATATCAACAGCGGGCTGTAGACGTACTTGTAAACCTGGCCTTTCGAGAAATACTCGGCAAGCGGCAACGAGGTAACCACTGGCCCCAGCACAAAGGCCATAAGCAGCAGACACACCAGCAAACCAGGCAAGATCCTCAGTGCGCGCGCCAGGTAGAAATCCCGGGCACCATTGCGCTCACCACTGGCAGCGATCAAGAACCCGCTGACCATGAAGAACACTTCAACGCCCAGGCTGTGAACCGGCACCGGCATACCCAGCAGCAACGCCGGGTCGGCACAACTCAGGCACTCCAGGTAGGACAACGCAAAGGAATGCCCAACCACCACAGCGGTTGCCGCCAGCAACCTGATGATCAGGAAATTGTTATCACGCCCGCGACCTTTCATGACGTCGCCAAACATCAACATCATCCACCCCCGACATGGACCATTTCCGACATAAAAAAAGGGCGACCCGAGGGTCGCCCTTTTTACCGATCAAACAGAACTCAGTTCTGCTTGGCCATTGCTTCGCGCAGCAGCGCAGCCATGGTGGTGTCGGCAGCCGCTTCCGGAGCGTTTTTCAGGCTCTGGATGGCTTCGCGCTCTTCAGCATCGTCCTTCGACTTGATGGACAGGCTGATAACGCGGGACTTGCGGTCAACGCTGATGATCTTGGCTTCGATCTCTTCGCCTTCCTTCAGGACGTTACGCGCGTCTTCAACGCGGTCACGGCTGATTTCGGAAGCTTTCAGAGTAGCTTCGATGTCGTCGGCCAGAGTGACGATGGCGCCTTTGGCGTCAACTTCTTTCACGATGCCCTTGACGATAGCGCCCTTGTCATTGACAGCAACGAAGTTGGAGAACGGATCGTCTTCCAGCTGCTTGATGCCCAGGGAGATGCGCTCGCGCTCTGGGTCGACCGACAGGATGACGGTTTCCAGCTCGTCGCCCTTCTTGAAACGACGCACGGCTTCTTCGCCGGTTTCGTTCCAGGAGATGTCGGACAGGTGAACCAGACCGTCGATGCCGCCGTCCAGGCCGATGAAGATACCGAAGTCGGTGATCGACTTGATGGTACCGGTGATCTTGTCACCCTTGTTGAACTGGCCGGAGAAGTCTTCCCATGGGTTGGACTTGCACTGCTTGATGCCCAGGGAGATACGACGACGCTCTTCGTCGATGTCCAGAACCATGACTTCCACTTCGTCGCCAACCTGAACGACTTTCGACGGGTGGATGTTCTTGTTGGTCCAGTCCATTTCGGAAACGTGTACCAGACCTTCAACGCCTTCTTCCAGCTCAGCGAAGCAGCCGTAGTCGGTCAGGTTGGTAACGCGAGCCTGTACGCGAGTACCTTCTGGGTAACGGGCAGTGATAGCTACCCACGGATCTTCGCCCATCTGCTTCAGACCCAGCGAAACGCGGTTGCGCTCACGGTCGAACTTCAGAACGCGTACGTCGACTTCGTCGCCAACGTTAACGATTTCCGATGGGTGCTTGATGCGCTTCCAAGCCATGTCGGTGATGTGCAGCAGGCCGTCGATGCCGCCCAGGTCCACGAAGGCGCCGTAGTCGGTGAGGTTCTTGACGATACCCTTGACCTGTTGGCCTTCCTGCAGGGTTTCCAGCAGGGCTTCGCGCTCGGCGCTGTTCTCGGCTTCCAGCACGCTGCGACGGGAAACGACAACGTTGTTGCGCTTCTGGTCCAGCTTGATGACCTTGAATTCCAGCTCTTTGCCTTCCAGGTGGGTGGTGTCGCGCACAGGGCGGACATCAACCAGGGAGCCCGGCAGGAACGCACGGATGCCGTTAACGTCGACAGTGAAGCCGCCCTTAACCTTACCGTTGATAACGCCCTTGACCACTTCTTCGGCGGCGAAAGCTGCTTCCAGAACAATCCAGCACTCGGCGCGCTTGGCTTTTTCACGGGACAGTTTGGTTTCGCCAAAGCCGTCTTCGACCGCGTCCAGCGCAACGTGAACTTCGTCACCGACCTTGATGGTCAGCTCGCCAGCTTCGTTGTAGAACTGCTCGAGCGGGATGACGCCCTCGGACTTCAGGCCAGCGTGTACGGTAACCCAGTCGCCGTCGATGTCGACAACGATACCGGTGATGATGGCACCCGGCTGAAGATTGAGGGTTTTCAGGCTTTCTTCAAAGAGTTCTGCAAAGCTTTCGCTCATTTTAATTCCTGTAGATTCGGGCGAAACAGACGCCCATAGCCACATTCCAGACAATGTGGGTTTGTTTTAAGTAAAGGAAAGCCGGCAGGACGTTGACTGGTGCCCCTGCCTGCTTTCCTGGCTATCAGAGAAGGTCGCGCAGTGCGATCTCGCTCCTGATACGTTGCAACACCTGCTCGATGGACAACTCGGTAGAGTCCAACTGAATGGCATCGACCGCTGGCTTCAGCGGGGCCACTGCACGTTGGGTGTCGCGCTCATCACGCGCACGAATCTCATCCAGCAGACTCGACAGACTAACATCTTCACCCTTGCCCTTCAACTGCAGGTAGCGGCGACGCGCCCGCTCTTCCGCGCTGGCGGTGAGGAAGACTTTCAACGGCGCGTCCGGGAACACCACGGTGCCCATGTCGCGACCGTCGGCGATCAGGCCCGGCGCCTCGCGGAATTCGCGCTGGCGCACCAGCAGTGCATCACGCACGGCCGGCAGCGAAGCAACCATCGAAGCACCGGCACCGACGGTTTCGGTGCGGATGACGTTGCTGACGTCCTCGCCCTCGAGGATGATCTGTTGCAGCTTACCGGGCTCGGCGGCGATGAACTGCACATCCAGATGGGCGGCAAGCTTGGTCAGCAACTCTTCGTTGGTCAGGTCGACGCCGTGGTTGCTGGCGTTGAACGCCAGCAGACGGTACAGCGCGCCAGAGTCCAGCAACCTCCAGCCCAGCTCGCGAGCCAGCAGCCCGGCGACCGTACCCTTGCCCGAACCGCTTGGCCCGTCGATGGTGATGACCGGCGCCAGGGCACTCACGACTTGCCCTCTTCCGCCACGCGGATGCCCACCTCGGCGCACAGCGCCAGGAAGTTGGGGAACGAGGTGGCGACGTTGGCGCAATCGTGGATGCGGATCGGTGCGCTGGCGCGCAGCGAGGCAACGCTGAAGGCCATGGCGATACGGTGGTCACCGTGGCCATGCACTTCGCCGCCGCCCAACTGGCCGCCGTCGATGATGATGCCGTCCGGGGTCGGCTCGCACTTGATGCCCAGGGTGATCAGGCCGTCGGCCATGACCTGGATACGGTCGGATTCCTTCACCCGCAGCTCCTCGGCACCACGCAGCACGGTACGCCCTTCGGCGCAGGCAGCGGCGACGAACAACACCGGGAACTCGTCGATGGCCAGTGGCACCAGCTCTTCAGGGATGTCGATACCCTTCAGCTTGGCACCACGCACACGCAGGTCGGCCACCGGCTCGCCGCCGACTTCACGCTGGTTTTCCAGGGTGATGTCGCCGCCCATCAGGCGCAGGATGTCGATCACGCCGGTACGGGTCGGGTTGATGCCAACGTGCTCCAGCACCAGTTCGGAGCCTTCGGCGATGGATGCCGCCACCAGGAAGAACGCCGCCGAGGAAATGTCGGCCGGTACTTCGATACGGGTGGCAGTGAGCTTGCCGCCGGACTGCAGCGAGGCCACCGGGCCGTTGCTGTCGACGCTGTAGCCGAAGCCGCGCAGCATGCGCTCGGTGTGGTCACGGGTTGGCGCAGGCTCGGTGACGGTGGTCTTGCCTTCGGCGTACAGGCCGGCCAGCAGCAGGCAGGATTTGACCTGGGCACTGGCCATCGGCAGCGTGTAGGTCAGCGCCTTGAGCTTGTGGCCACCGCGGATGGTCAGCGGCGGGCGGCCCTCAGGGCCAGTCTCGACCACGGCACCCATTTCGCGCAGCGGGTTGGCCACACGGTTCATCGGGCGCTTGGACAGCGAAGCGTCGCCGGTCATGGTCACGTCGAACGGCTGGCCGGCCAGCAGGCCCGACAGCAGGCGCATCGAGGTACCCGAGTTGCCCACGTAAAGCGGCCCGGGTGGCGGCTTGAGGCCGTGCAGGCCGACGCCGTGAATGGTCACGCGACCGTGGTTGGGGCCTTCGATGACCACACCCATGTCACGGAATGCCTGCAGGGTCGCCAGCGCGTCCTCACCTTCGAGGAAGCCTTCGACCTCGGTGGTGCCTTCGGCCAGCGAGCCGAGCATGATCGAGCGGTGGGAAATCGACTTGTCGCCCGGTACGCGGATTCGCCCTGACAGGCGGCCACCCGGTTGGGCCAGGAAAATCAGATCGTTGGCGTTCATAGCGTCCACATAGGCCCGGCGGGCCAGGATTTTACTGAAATGCTCGCGGGCAACGCGTGCGCGGGTGAATACACCCAGCAGCTGGTGCCCGTCCCCTTCAGCGATCGCGTCGCGCAAGGCGTCGAGATCGCTGCGATATGTATCAAGCGTGCGCAGGACAGCGTCGCGGTTGGCGAGAAAGATGTCGTGCCACATGGTCGGGTCGCTGCCGGCGATTCTCGTGAAATCGCGGAAGCCTCCCGCAGCGTACCGGAAGATTTCGAGGTTTTCATTGCGCTTGGCCAGTGAATCGACCAGGCCGAAGGCCAGCAGATGCGGCAGGTGGCTGGTGGCGGCAAGCACTTCGTCGTGGCGTTCGACCGACATGTGCTCCACATCGGCGCCCAGCTCGCGCCACAGGCGGTCGACCAGGGCCAGGGCGGCCGGGTCGGTTTCGGCCAGCGGCGTGAGGATGACCTTGTGCCGACGGAACAGGGTGGCGTTGGAGGCCTCTACCCCGCTCTGCTCGGAGCCGGCGATGGGGTGGCCGGGGACGAAGCGCGGCAGGCGCCCCCCAAACACTTCCCGCGCGGCGCGCACTACGTTGCCCTTGGCGCTGCCGACGTCGGTGATGACAGCATCGCCAAGGTCGAGCTGGGCCAGGCGGGCCAGCAGTTTTTCCATGGCCAGGATCGGCACGGCCAGCTGGATGACATCAGCACCGACACAGGCGGCAGCGAGGTCTTCTTCGCAGCGGTCGACCACGCCCAGGGCCACGGCCTGCTTGCGCGAGGGCGCGTCCAGGTCGACACCGACCACTTCGCGGCACAGGCCGCTTTCACGCAGGCCCTTGGCGAACGAGCCACCGATCAGGCCGAGGCCGACCACGACCAGGCGGTTGATGATTGGTGCGGGTTTGGTTGTTACTGCTTTTACCACTGGTGCGAACCCTGTTCAGAAGTCAGGACAGTCTTTGAGACCGCAGGGGGCTGCTTTGCAGCCCATCGCCGGCAAGCCAGCTCCCACAGGTACGGCGCATGCCATGAGATTTGTGCGGCCCCTGTGGGAGCTGGCTTGCCGGCGATGGGCCGCACAGCGGCCCCGGCAATCTTCGATTAAAGCACCGCCTTCGGATACGAACCCAGCACCTTCAGCGCCACAGCCTCCTGGCTGATCTGCTCGAGCACCGCCTTGATCAGCGGGTCGCGGTGGTGGCCGACGAAGTCGATGAAGAACACGTAGGTCCACTTGCCGCTGCGCGATGGGCGGGTCTCGATGCGGGTCAGGTCGATGCCGTTCTGGTGGAACGGTACCAGCAGCTCGTGCAAGGCACCCGGCTTGTTGCTCATCGAAACGATGATCGAGGTCTTGTCGTCGCCGGTCGGCGGCACTTCCTGGCTGCCGATCATCAGGAAGCGCGTGGAGTTGTCCGGGCGGTCTTCGATCTTTTCGGCCAGGCGGGTCAAACCGTACAGGTTGGCCGCCATGTCGCCGGCGATCGCCGCCGAGTTCCACTCGCCCTTGACCCGCTTGGCCGCCTCGGCATTGCTCGACACGGCCACGCGCTCCACGTTCGGGTAGTGCGCGTCCAGCCACTTGCGGCACTGGGCCAGCGACTGGGCGTGGGAGTAGATGCGGGTGATGCTGTCGGTCTTGGTGTTCTCGCCCACCAGCAGGTGGTGATGGATGCGCAGCTCGACCTCGCCGCAAATCACCATGTCGTGCTCGAGGAAGCTGTCCAGGGTGTGGCTGACCGCGCCTTCGGTGGAGTTTTCCACCGGCACCACGCCGAAGTTGACGGCACCGGCCGCCACTTCGCGGAACACTTCGTCGATGGCCGCCATCGGCCGGCTGATCACCGCGTGGCCGAAGTGCTTCATGGCCGCGGCCTGGGTGAAGGTGCCTTCAGGGCCGAGGTAGGCGATTTTCAGCGGCTCTTCCAGGGCCAGGCACGACGACATGATTTCGCGGAACAGTCGCGCCATCTCTTCGTTGTCCAGCGGCCCCTTGTTGCGCTCCATCACGCGCTTGAGCACGGCGGCTTCACGCTCGGGGCGGTAGAACACCGGCTTTTCGCCTTCCGCCAGCGAGGCGGTCTTGACCTTGGCCACTTCCTGGGCGCAACGGGCGCGCTCGCTGATCAGCTCGAGGATCTTCTCGTCGAGGCTGTCGATGCGAACGCGCAGCGCCTTCAGTTCGTGCTCGGACATCAGCCGTGCTCCTTCTCGAATTCGGTCATGTAGGCCACCAGGGCTTCGACTGCTTCAAGGCCCAGGGCGTTGTAGATGGAGGCGCGCATGCCGCCTACCGAACGGTGGCCCTTGAGGTTGAGCAGGCCACGGGCATCGGCGCCGGCGAGGAAGGCCTTGTCCAGGCGCTCGTCAGCCAGGCGGAACGGCACGTTCATCCACGAACGGGCGTTGTGGCTGATCGGGTTGGTGTAGAACTCGCTACTGTCGATGAAACCGTACAGGCGGTCTTTCTTGGCGCGGTTGCGCTGTTCCATTGCATCGACGCCACCCTGCTCTTTCAGCCATTCGAACACCAGGCCCGAGAGGTACCAGGAGTAGGTGGCCGGGGTGTTGTACATCGAGCCGTTGTCGGCCGAGACCTTGTAGTCGAGCATGGTCGGGCAGCTGCTACGGGCGCGACCCAGCAGGTCTTCGCGCACGATCACCACTACCAGGCCGCTCGGGCCGATGTTCTTCTGCGCGCCGGCGTAGATCAGGCCGTACTGCGACACGTCGATCGGGCGCGAGAGGATGTCGGACGACATGTCGACCACCAGCGGTACGTCACCGGTTTCCGGCACCCAGTCGAACTGCAGGCCACCGATGGTCTCGTTGGACGCATAGTGCACGTAGGCGGCGTTCTTGGTCAGCTTCCACTCGTTCTGGCCCGGGATGGCCAGGTAGTCGTAAGGCTTGGCGCTGGCGGCGACGTTGACGTTGCCGAAGCGGCGCCCTTCTTCGATGGCCTTTTTCGACCAGATGCCGGTTTCGATGTAGTCGGCGGTGCCGTTTTCCGGCAGCAGGTTCAGCGGGATTTCGGCGAACTGCTGGCTGGCGCCGCCCTGCAGGAACAGCACCTTGTAGTTGGAGGGGACGGACAGCAGGTCACGCAGGTCCTGCTCGGCCTTTTCGGCGATGGCCACGTAATCGTCGCTGCGATGGCTCATTTCCATCACCGACAAGCCCTTGCCACGCCAATCCAGCATCTCGGCCTGGGCGCGCTGCAGAACAGCGTCAGGAAGCGCGGCAGGGCCTGCGCAGAAGTTAAAGGCTCGTTTGCTCACATCCACTCTCGCTCTGCCAAATGGTACAAAATCGTAATTCGGTGCTGACCAACTAAAACTGTGTCGCCTGTCATGGGCCTGCCTTGCAGGCCATCGCCGGCACGCCAGCTCCCACAGGGACTGCGCAAACCTCGAAGCTCGCGCTGAACCTGTGGGAGCCAGGCTTGCCGGCGATGGGCCGCACAGCGGCCCCAATGACCTGGCCTGATCAGTCAAACGGGGCGACCTTGGTCGCCCCGTTCGGGTTTTACGCTTGCTTACTCCTGCGGGGCCTCTTCGGCACCAGCAGCTTCTTCGTTGTCTGGCGCTTCAGCCTCGACGCCCTCTTCGTCCGTCTCGATCACATCATCGAGTTCGTCCTCGGAAGGCTCCTGGATGCGCTCCAGGCCCACCAGCGTCTCGTCGGTAGCCAGCTTGATCAAGGTCACGCCCTGAGTGTTACGGCCCAGGCTGGACACTTCGCCAACGCGGGTACGCACCAGCGTGCCCTGGTCGGAGATCAGCATGATCTCTTCGCCTTCCTGCACCTGGATGGCGCCGATCAGCAGGCCATTGCGCCCCTTGGTACCCATGGCGATCACGCCCTGGCCACCACGGCCGCGACGCGGGAACTTGGACAGCGGTGTGCGCTTGCCGAAGCCACGCTCGGAGGCGGTGAGGATCTGCGCGCCGGATTCCGGGATCAGCATGGAGATGATCTGCTGGCCCTTGCCCAGCTTCATGCCGCGCACGCCACGGGCGTTACGGCCCATCTCGCGCACCACGCTTTCAGCGAAGCGGATCACCTTGCCGGCGTCGGAGAACATCATGACTTCCTTGGCACCGTCGGTGATGGCCGCGGCGATCAGGGTGTCACCTTCCTTCAGCTTCAGGGCGATCAGGCCGTTGGAGCGCGGACGGGCGAACTGCACCAGCGGGGTCTTCTTCACGGTACCCGAAGCGGTGGCCATGAAGATGTAGGCGCCGGTCGGCTCGGCCACCCACTCAGGGGTGTCGCCGTCTTCCTCGTCCACTTCCTCGGCCTCGACCACTTCGCCTTCGAGCACGGTGTCTTCCGCGTCCTCCAGCTCCTCGTCGGCGTCAGCGTTCTGCTGCAGGGCCTCGAGGTCGATCTGCAGCATGGCGGTGATGCGCTCACCTTCCTCCAGCGGCAACAGGTTGACCAGCGGGCGGCCGCGCGCGGCGCGGGACGCTTCAGGGATGTCGTAGGTCTTCAGCCAGTACACCTTGCCCTTGCTGGAGAACAGCAGCAGGGTGGCATGGCTGTTGGCAACCAGCAGGTGCTCGACGTAGTCCTCGTCCTTCACCCCGGTAGCCGACTTGCCTTTGCCGCCACGGCGCTGGGCCTGGTAGGCAGACAGCGGCTGGGTCTTGGCGTAGCCGCCGTGGGAGATGGTCACCACGCGCTCTTCTTCCGGGATCATGTCGCCGTAGTTGAGGTCGTGGCGCGCATCGAGGATTTCGGTACGGCGGGCATCGCCATATTCGGCGCGGATGGCTTCCAGCTCTTCGCGGATCACTTCCATCAGGCGCTCGGCGCTGCTGAGGATGCGGATCAGCTCGCCGATCTGCTCGAGGATTTCCTGGTACTCGGCCAGCAGCTTCTCGTGCTCAAGGCCGGTCAGGCGGTGCAGGCGCAGGTCGAGAATGGCCTGGGCCTGTTCCGGCGACAGGTAGTACTTGCCTTCACGCAGGCCGTACTGCTCCGGCAGGTCCTCGGGGCGGCAGGAATCGGCGCCGGCGCGCTCGACCATGACCTGCACGGCACTGGATTCCCAGGCAGTGGAGATCAGGGCTTCCTTGGCTTCGGACGGGGTCGGCGAGGCCTTGATCAGGGCGATGACCGGGTCGATGTTGGACAGCGCGACCGCCTGGCCTTCGAGGATATGGCCGCGTTCGCGGGCCTTGCGCAGCTCGAACACGGTACGGCGGGTTACCACTTCACGGCGGTGACGCACGAACGCTTCGAGCAGGTCCTTGAGGTTGAGCAGGCGCGGACGGCCGTCGACCAGGGCCACCACGTTGATGCCGAATACGCTCTGCAGCTGGGTTTGCTGGTAGAGGTTGTTGAGCACCACCTCCGGCACCTCGCCGCGACGCAGCTCGATGACGATGCGCATGCCGTCCTTGTCGGACTCGTCGCGCAGCTCGGTGATGCCTTCGATCTTCTTCTCTTTGACCAGCTCGGCGATCTTCTCGATCAGGCGAGCCTTGTTCAGCTGGTACGGCAGCTCGGTAACCACGATCTGCTGGCGACCACCGACCTTGTCGATGTCTTCGATCTCGGAGCGGGCACGCATGTAGATGCGACCACGGCCGGTACGATAGGCCTCGATGATGCCCTGGCGGCCGTTGATCAGGCCGGCAGTCGGGAAGTCCGGGCCAGGGATGTGCTGCATCAGCTCATCGATGGTGACTTCGGGGTTGTCGATGAGTGCCAGGCAGCCATCGATGACCTCGCCGAGGTTGTGCGGCGGGATGTTGGTCGCCATGCCCACGGCAATACCGCTGGAGCCGTTGACCAGCAGGTTGGGAATACGGGTCGGCATGACCGCCGGGATCTGCTCGGTGCCGTCGTAGTTGGGCACCCAGTCGACGGTCTCCTTGTGCAGGTCGGCCAGCAGCTCGTGGGCCAGCTTGGCCATGCGCACTTCGGTGTATCGCATGGCTGCGGCGTTGTCGCCGTCCACCGAACCGAAGTTGCCCTGGCCGTCGACCAGCAGGTAGCGCAGCGAGAACGGCTGGGCCATACGCACGATAGTGTCGTAGACCGCGGTGTCGCCGTGCGGGTGGTACTTACCGATCACGTCACCGACCACACGGGCGGATTTCTTGTACGGCTTGTTCCAGTCGTTGCCCAGTTCGCTCATCGCATAGAGAACGCGACGATGCACGGGCTTCAAGCCGTCACGCGCATCGGGCAGCGCTCGCCCGACAATCACGCTCATCGCGTAGTCGAGGTAAGACTGTCTCAGTTCGTCTTCGATATTGACCGGGAGGATTTCTTTGGCCAGTTCGCCCATGAGAAGCCTGATTCCTTTTTCTGGTGAAACTTCGCAGCTCCATCAAGGGCCGAACGAAGCTCGCCGCCGCAGCGCATAAGGGTGCGACGACTTACGACAAATCAATGAGTTGTGCCATGGATCTGCGCAATGAAGGCCGCCGTGATGGGCGGTCTTGGAAACTGCCGGATGTTATCACAAAGGCAGGGGCGGTGGGGAGATGTGGCAGGTGGCCTCACACGAGGTTGAATCTTCGGATTTTCACTGGCTTCTTCGCGGGCGCGCCCGCGAAGAGGCCAGCGAGGTTTCCGATCAGTGCAGGCGCTTGCGGCAGATCAATTGTGCCAGTTTGGCGGCATCCGGCCGCTCGACGATGCCGCGCTCGGTCACGATCACGTCGATCAAGTCGGCCGGGGTCACGTCGAACACCGGGTTGAACACCTCGACATCCGGCGCCACGCGGGTGCCGCCAATGTCCAGCAACTCGTCGGCAGCGCGCTCTTCCAGCGGGATGTCCTCGCCCGTGGCCAGGTTCAGATCGATGCTGGTGCTCGGCGCCACCACCATGAAACGTACACCGTGGTGCATGGCGCTGACCGCCAGCTGGTAGGTGCCGATCTTGCTGGCCACGTCGCCGTTGGCGGCGATGCAGTCCGCGCCCACCACCACCCAGGTGATGCCCTTGCTCTTCATCAGGTGGGCCAGCGCCGAGTCGGCGCACAGGGTCACCGGGATGCCTTCGTTGGCCAGTTCCCAGGCAGTCAGGCGCGAACCATGCAGCCAGGGGCGGGTCTCGCCGGCATACACCCGCTCGACCATGCCCTCCAGGTAACCGGCGCGGATCACCCCCAGCGCGGTACCGAAACCACCGCAGGCCAGGGCGCCGGCGTTGCCGTAGGTGAGCAGGGTCTGGGCGTTGCCCTGGTGGCGGCGGATCAGCTCGATACCGTGCTGGGCCATGGTCAGGTTGGCTTCGCGGTCGCTTTCGTGGATGGCCACCGCTTCGGCCTCCAGCGCCGCCAGCACGCCTTCGTCCGGACGCAGGCGCTGCAGGCGCTCACGCATGCGGTTCAGCGCCCAGAACAGGTTGGCGGCGGTAGGGCGCGCTTCAGCCAGGACAAGGAAGTCTTCTTCCAGGTCCATTTCCCAGTCGCCACCCTCGGCCAGTCGCTCTTCCAGGGCCAGCACCAGGCCATAGGCCGCGGCAATGCCGATGGCCGAGGCGCCGCGCACGGCCATGTCGCGGATCGCCGCTGCCACCTGCGCGACATTGTCGCAGGCCAGCCAGCGCTCTTCCGACGGCAGCAGGCGTTGGTCGAGCAGGTGCAAGACGCCGCCCTGCCAGCGGATCCCGGTCACCTTCTCCGCCGCCAAAAGTCGCTCGCGCATCGCCTCTCCCCGTCGTTCGGATATCAAAAGCCGGCGATTATAGCGACCCTCGGGGCCGAGCGCTCGGGTATACTCCGGCGCAATTTTGCGAAGTTTCAGAGGACTGTTCTAATGAGCAACGTCGACCGCGCCGAAATCGCCAAGTTCGAAGCGCTGGCCCACCGCTGGTGGGACCGCGAAAGCGAGTTCAAGCCGCTGCACGAAATCAACCCGCTGCGCGTCAACTGGATCGACGAGCGCGCCAGCCTCGCCGGCAAGAAAGTGCTGGACGTGGGTTGCGGCGGCGGCATCCTCAGCGAGGCGATGGCCCTGCGCGGCGCCACGGTCACCGGCATCGACATGGGCGAAGCGCCACTGGCCGTGGCCCAGCTGCACCAGCTGGAGTCGGGCGTGCAGGTGGAATACCGGCAGATCACCGCCGAAGCCCTGGCCGAGGAAATGCCCGAACAGTTCGACGTGGTCACCTGCCTGGAAATGCTCGAGCACGTACCCGACCCGTCTTCGGTCATCCGCGCCTGCTACCGCATGGTCAAGCCTGGCGGCCAGGTGTTCTTCTCCACCATCAACCGCAACCCCAAGGCCTACCTGCTGGCCATCGTCGGCGCCGAGTACATCCTGAAGATGCTGCCGCGCGGCACCCACGACTTCAAGAAGTTCATCCGCCCGTC
The DNA here is from genome assembly GCF_002113245.1 of Pseudomonas sp. B13(2017). Lineage (NCBI taxonomy): Bacteria > Pseudomonadati > Pseudomonadota > Gammaproteobacteria > Pseudomonadales > Pseudomonadaceae > Pseudomonas > Pseudomonas sp. B13(2017). Next base: position 71,858 of record NZ_NEJX01000010.1, on the reverse strand, counting down.
CGAGCTGGGCGCCTGGAGCCGCGTTGCCGGCCTGCAGGTGAAGGACATCATCGGCCTGACCTACAACCCGCTGACCAAGCACTACAAGCTCAGCAGCGACGTCGACGTCAACTACATGATCCAGACCCTGCGCGAGGAATAAGCATGCGTTTGCAAGCAGTACTCTTCGACATGGACGGCACCTTGCTCGACACGGCGCCGGACTTCATCGCCATCTGCCAGGCCATGCTCGCCGAGCGCGGCCTGCCGGCCGTCGATGACAAGCTGATCCGCGACGTGATCTCCGGCGGCGCCCGGGCGATGGTCGCCGCGACCTTCGCCATGAGCCCGGAGGCCGAAGGCTTCGAGGCCCTGCGCCTGGAGTTCCTCGAGCGCTACCAGCGCGACTGCGCGGTGCACAGCAAGCTGTTCGACGGCATGGCCGAGCTGCTGGCCGACATCGAGAAAGGCAACCTGCTGTGGGGCGTGGTCACCAACAAGCCGGTGCGCTTCGCCGAGCCGATCATGCAGCAACTGGGCCTGGCCGAGCGTTCGGCGCTGCTGATCTGCCCGGACCATGTCAAGAACAGCAAGCCCGACCCCGAGCCGCTGATCCTCGCCTGCAAGACCCTCGGCCTGGACCCGGCCAGCGTGCTGTTCGTCGGCGACGACCTGCGCGACATCGAGTCTGGCCGCGACGCCGGCACCCGCACGGCGGCGGTGCGCTACGGCTATATTCATCCAGAGGACAACCCCAACAACTGGGGCGCCGACGTGGTGGTGGACCACCCGCTGGAACTGCGCAAAGTGATCGACAGCGCGCTGTGCGGCTGCTGAGTTGCAACGGCTGACGACGGACCCTGTGGGAGCGGGCACGCCCGCGAAGCAGGCACTGAGGTGGATGGCACCGGCTTTGCCGGTGTTCGCGGGCACGCCCGCTCCCACAAGGGTATGTGTCGCGGCATAAATAGGGAATACAAAATGTTCGACTACACCGCCCGCCCCGACCTGCTGCAAGGCCGGGTCATTCTGGTTACCGGTGCCGGCCGCGGCATCGGCGCCGCTGCCGCCAAGGCCTACGCTGCGCTGGGCGCCACTGTGCTGCTGCTGGGCAAGACCGAGGCCAACCTGAACGAGGTCTACGACCAGATCGAAGCCGCCGGGCACCCGCAACCGGTGGTGATACCGTTCAACCTGGAAACCGCCCTGCCCCACCAGTACGACGAACTGGCGGTGATGATCGAAGACCAGTTCGGTCGCCTCGACGGCCTGCTGAACAACGCTTCGATCATCGGCCCGCGCACGCCGCTGGAGCAGCTGTCAGGTGACAACTTCATGCGCGTGATGCACATCAACGTCGATGCCACCTTCATACTCACCAGCACCCTGCTGCCGCTGCTGAAGCTGTCGGAAGACGCTTCGGTGGTGTTCACCAGCAGCAGCGTCGGGCGCAAGGGCCGGGCCTACTGGGGCGCCTATGGCGTGTCCAAGTTCGCCACCGAGGGCCTGATGCAAACCCTGGCCGATGAACTGGAAGGCGTGGCACCGGTGCGCTCCAACAGCATCAACCCGGGCGCCACGCGCACGGCGATGCGGGCGCAGGCCTACCCCAGCGAAAACCCGCAGAACAACCCGCTGCCGGAAGAGATCATGCCGGTGTACCTGTACCTGATGGGGCCGGACAGCAAAGGGGTGAATGGGCAGGCGTTCAACGCCCAGTAAGCCTGCACCGGCCTCTTCGCGGGCACGCCCGCTCCCACAGGATCACCATAGCCCTTGAGGACTGCGCCATACCTGTGGGAGCGGGCGAGCCCGCGAAGAGGCCGGGACAGGAGAGCGATCAGCCCGCTGCCAACACCGGGCGCATGCGCCCCTGCTGGCGCCCTTCCAGCTGCATGCACCGCTCCAGGAACAGGTACATGCAGTCATAACTCTTGCAAATCGCCTTGCGCAGTTCATTGCGCAGCCCCTGGGTCGGGTTCTCGCCGGCCAGGGTGCAGATGATCTCCAGCGCCTCCCACGGGTGCGCGTCGTCATACTGGGCATGCATCTTCAGCCACTTCATCGCCCGCTTGCGCTGATCCTCCGGGAAGCCCAGCGCATAGGTGTCGGTGGAGCACACCACCGCCGACCATTCACCGGTCGCACCTTCGATGGCGTAGTTGGTCGCCGCCATGGAAATGGCCAGGTTCTCGGTGGCGCACACGCGCCAGCACCAGTCATTCAGGCCATTCAGCTCTGGCGGCACTTCCTGGGCCTGCAGCTCGTGCAGGTGCACGCCATGCGCCTGGCACCAGTTCACCCAATAGTCGGCGTGGTTGAGCTCGACACGGATGTTGCGCATCAGCCAGCGCCGCGCCATGTCTTCGCCCTGATGACGGCCATATCGGGTCTTGGTCAGGTTGTGAGCCATGTACAGCGAAAACTGCTCCACCACCGGCCAGCCACCGATCAGGTACTGGCGAATGGTCGATTGCTTCAACTGGCCATCGCGCAGGCGCGCGTAGAAGTCATGCTCGACTACCCGGCGCTTGCTCTCGCGGCAGTCTTCAATCAGTTGCTGGGCCCATTGGGGGTAGCTGGCGGGATCCATCAAAGGCCCGATACGAACGAATGCGTCAATCACTTTCAGCTCCTTGATCCTTGTGATTTCTAGCTAGCGAAACGTGCCAGGTGCCCGCTGCAACAGAGGCCGGGCGGCGATCCGTTGGCGCTGCAGACTGTCACAGGTGAACACCTGGGGGCGTTCGATGAGGTAGCCCTGGGCGTAATCCACGCCAATTTCCTGCAAGGCCTGCTCGATCAAGGGTGTTTCGACGAATTCGGCAATGGTGCGCTTGCCCATTACGTGACCGATGTGGTTGATGACCTCGACCATGGCCCGGTTGACCGGGTCGTCGAGCATGTCCTTGACGAAACTACCGTCGATCTTCAGGTAATCCACGGGCAAATGCTTGAGATAGGCGAACGACGACATGCCAGCGCAGAAATCATCGAGCGAGAAGCGACAACCCAGCCCCTTCAACTCGTTGATGAAGCGGATGGCGCTACCAAGGTTGGCTATGGCGCTGGTTTCGGTGATTTCGAAACAGATCATCCGCGGCGGAATGGCGTATTCGACGAACAGGCGTTGCAGGTATTCGAGGAACTTGTCATCGCCAATGCTCGACCCCGACAGGTTGATCGCACAGATCGACAGCGGCCCCTCGCGCCCTTCGTCCAGGCACTGGCGGATGACCAGGAACACATTGCGCACCACCCAGCGGTCCAGCGCGGTCATCAGGCCGTAGCGCTCGGCCGCCGGGATGAAGCTGCTGGGCAGGATGGTACGGCCGCTTTCGTCGTGCAGGCGTAGCAGGATCTCGATATGGCCGGGGCCTTCGAAGGTTTTCAGCGGGGCGATTTCCTGGGCGTACAGGCAGAAGCGGTTTTCTTCCAGGGCCACGTGCAAGCGCTGGATCCAGGCCATTTCGCCAAAGCGCATGGACAGCTCGCTGTCGTCGGCATGGTACACCTGCACGCGGTTGCGGCCCTTTTCCTTGGCCATGTAGCAGGCCATGTCGGCGGCGCGCAGCGAGGTTTCGAGGGTACCGGGGGACTGGGCCATGTGCACCAGGCCGACGCTGACGGTGGTGACGAACGGCCGCCCTTTCCACACGAAATGCAGGCTCTGCACCAGCTGGCGCAGCTGCTCGGCAATGCGCTCGGCCTGGTCGGGCGGGCAGTTTTCCAGCAGCACGCCGAATTCGTCACCACCCAGCCGGGCCAGGGTATCGCCTTCGCGCAGGCCGGACTGCAGCACGGCGCAGATGTGCCGCAGCAGCTCGTCGCCAGCGGCATGCCCGCAGGTATCGTTGACCAGCTTGAACTGGTCGAGGTCGAGGAACATCAGCGAATGCCGCCCGGCCTGGCGGGCCAGGTCATTGAGCGCCTGCTCCAGGCGGTATTCGAACTCGCGACGGTTGGCCAGGCCGGTCAGGGCATCGTGGGTCGCCTGCCAGGACAGGTTGGCGATGTACTGGCGCTCCTGGGTCATGTCGTGCAGCACCAGCACGATGCCGCTGACCTGGCCGTCATTGACGATCGGCGAACCGACCAGGTTGACCGACACGGTGCTACCGTCCAGGCGCTGGATCAGCCGGGCATGTTCGGCGCCACCCTTGAGGCTGCCGCTGAGCACCTGTTCGACCAGGCTGCGGCCCTCTTCCTCGGCCTGCTCGTCCACCAGGCTGAACAGCGCCGACAGCGGCAGACCTTGGGCATGGCCGGCCTGCCAGTGGGTCAGTTGCTCGGCGGCGGGGTTCATGTAGCCGATACTGCCCTCCACGTCAGCGGTAATCACCGCATCACCAATGGCCTGCAGGGTGATCTGCGCCCGCTCCTTTTCTTCCTGCAGGGCACTGGCAAAGGCCTGGCGCTGGGCCAACAGCTTGCTGGAGCGGCGCCAGGCAATGGCAATCAGGAACATCGCGGTCAGCAGGTTGGTAATCAGCAGCACCCGCAGCAGCATGCGCGAGCCCTCACCCAAGGCATCGCTGAACGCCTTGGCGGCCGGGGTAACCCCTTCGTTGATGGTGACGATGCGCGCCTTCCAGTCACTGACCGTGCGGGCGTCGACCGGGCCAGCGGCGAAGCTGCTGCGCATTTCCATGGCCAGCATATCCAGCTTGCCCAGGTAGTCGTCGCCGATGTCCCAGTAGTCGATGGCCGTCTGCATGTAACTGACGTTGCGGAAGTTGCGATAGAACCAGATGATCCGCTCGACATCGTCGGGGTGGTTGCCGCCTTGCAGCACGGCCTGGCGCGCGGCGTTCAGGTCGGGGCTGGGCTGGTCCAGCACTTCGCGCAGCTGGTGGTCGCCCTGGGGCACGGTGATGGCCTGGCGATAGCGATGGTAGGTGCTGTCGTCGCGGGTTTCGGCGTACAGGTTGAGGTAGTAGATGGCGTCTTTCTGCGCCTTGGACCAAAGGCTTTCGCCCGCGACATAGGCACGCACGGCCGAGAGCGTATAAAGGCTGAGGCTGCCCAAGGCTACCTGGAAGACCACAACGGCGATGAAGGGCCAGGTGATGCCGAGCAACTTTGGCGCTTCTAGAGTGCGATGTCCCTTCATGGAGTCCCTGTCACAGAGCAGATAAGGCGCAAATCAACCCAGACAAGCACAGCGTAGGCCATTTGCCATCCTCGCGGTTGGGTTTTTTATGACAGGGAACCTGGAGATTTTCGCACGGCCTTCCCGGCCCTATCGCCGGCAAGCCAGCTCCCACAGGTAACCCCACAATGCTCAGGCCTGTGGTAATCCTGTGGGAGCTGGCTTGCCGGCGATAGGGCCCGCACAGGCTGCCAAAAATTCAGCTCTGCTGCAGGTGCCCATACAACTTGGCATACAACCCACCCTCGGCAATCAGCTGCTGATGGTCGCCATCCTCGGCCACATGCCCGCCGTCGAACACCAGCACCCGGTCGGCCTGTTTCACCGCCGACAGGCGGTGGGCAATGATCAGTGTGGTGCGGCCGCTGAGGAAGCGCGCCAGGGCCTGGTGCAGGTTGTATTCGGTGGCGGCATCCAGGGCCGAGGTGGCTTCGTCGAGGATCACCACCTTGGGTTCGGCCAGCACCATGCGGGCAATGGCCAGGCGCTGGCGCTGGCCACCGGACAAACGCACGCCGGAGCGCCCCACCACACTGTCCAGGCCCTGGGGCAACGCGGCGATGGTGGCATCCAGCTGGGCAATGCGCAGCGCCTGCCAGCAGGCCTCGTCGCTGCAGTCACGGCCCATGGTCAGGTTGGCGCGCACGGTGTCGTTGAACAACGACGGGTGCTGCAATACCACCGCGACGTTTTCGCGCAGGGTTTCCAGGCCGATTTCCTGCAGGCTGGCGCCGCCAAAGCGGATGGTGCCGGCCTGGGCGCTGTAAAGGCCCAGCAACAGCTGCACCAGGGTGCTCTTGCCACCACCGCTGGCGCCGACGATCGCCACCTTCTCGCCCGGGGCGATGGACAGGTCGAGGTGCTCGAGCACCGGCTCGTCGGCATAGGCAAAGCGCAGGTCGCGCACTTCGATGCCCACCGTCTCGCGGCCGGCGAACGGGTCGCTGGCAGCCGGGTACTGCGGCTCGTCGTCGCGTGCCAGCAGTTCGTTGAGGCGGCTCAGCGCACCACCGGCGGCGTAGTAGGCGTATTGCAGGTTGAGCAGCTGCTCCACCGGGCCGATCATGAACCACAGGTAGCTGAACACCGCCAGCATCTGGCCGATCGACAGGTCGGAGAACAGCACGGTGAGCATGGCCGCAGCGCGGAAGATATCGATGCCGAACTGGAACAGCAGGCCACTGGCGCGGCCGCTGGCATCGCTCTTCCACTGCGAATCCACGGCGTAGTCACGCACTTCGCGGGCGCGCAGGCCAAGGCGACCGAGGAAGTAGCCCTGGCGGTTGCCGGCGCGGATCTCCTGAATGGCGTCGAGGGTTTCCGCCAGCGCCTGGGTAAACCGTGCGGTGCTGTCGTTCTCGAGCTTTTTCAGGTGCTTGACGCGCTTGCCCAGCTGCACGGTGAAGTAGATCACCAGCGGGTTGAACAGCAAGATCAGCAAGGCCAGCTGCCAGTGCATCCAGATCAGGATGGCCGCCGTGCCGGTCAGGGTCAGCATGGCCACCAGGAAGCGGCTAAGGGTTTCGCCGACGAACTTGTCGAGGGTGTCCAGGTCGGTGACCAGGTGGGTGGTCACCGTGCCGCTGCCCAGGCTTTCGTATTCCTTCAGCGAGATGCGCTTGAGCCGCTCGATCAGCCGAATGCGCAGGCGGTAGACGATGTCCTTGGCCAGGCCGGCGAACAGCTTGGCCTGGATCACGTTGAACGCCAGGGCGGCCAGGCGCAGGCACAGGGTCAGCAGCAACATCAGGCCGATGTAGCCCGCGGCCACCTGCCAGCTGGACGGCAGCAGGTGGTTCATCCACTTCAGCGCGGCATCGCCATGGCCCAGCAGCACTTCGTCCACCAGCAGCGGCAGCAGCAGTGGGATAGGCACACTGCAGCAGGCCGCCAATACGGCGATGAGGTTGGCGGACCAGAGGTTTTTCTTGTGATGCAGGGCCAGGCGGCGGATTTCCGCCCAGCTCAATCGATCGGCCACAGTGTGAGGTTTGCCCGGTACCGGGTCGGGTGACCCAGGCACATCAAGCACAGGCGGCCTGCTGCAGCCAGCGGCCGAGCAAGGGTTGCAGGCGATCCAGCGGCTGGTAGCCGTTGGTCAGCAGGGCCAGTTGGCCATTGCGTTCGGCAAGCAAGGTCGGGAAACCGGCGATGCCCAGGTCCTGGGCCCAGCTGAAATCGGCTGCAGTGGCGGCGCGGGTATCGGCACGGGCGAAGGCCTCGGCGAACACGGCACGGTCGAAGCCTGCCTGTTCGGCCAGGTCGACCAGATGCGGTGCAACGGTAACGTCCACGCCTTGCTCGTAGAACGAACTCTGGATCAGCGCCAGCAGCGGCCAGACGCGCTCGGCGTCCAGTTCGCGGGCGGTGACCAGGGCACGGCAGGCCGGCTCGGTATCGTAGACGAAGCCGTCGGGCATGGCCCCCTCGAAGCGGAACGGCTGGCCGGTGGCATCGGCCACCGCCTGCCAGTGTTCGAGGATGTACTTGCGGGTAGAGCTGTCCAGGGCACTGCCGCCGGTACGCAGCCCGCCCGGCACCAGGCGGGTGGGCACGCCTGCGTCACGCGCCTGGGCGATCAGGGCCGCGGCCACGGGTGCGAAACCCCAGCACCAGGAGCACATCGGGTCCATCACATAGATCAGGCGTGCAGACATGCATCAAGCCTCGGCTTTGTAGTTGTAACCGATCGGGTGCGGCAGGTTGCGGGCCTTGGCCAGCTCGATCTGCTTCTGCCGGTCGATGGCGCTGCGCCGGGTCTTCTCGCTCAGGGTGTCCCAGCAATGCGGGCAGCTGACCCCTGGCGAATAGTGCTCGGACGCGCGCTCCTCTGCATTGATCGGGTGGCGGCAGGCGTGGCACTGGTCGTACTCGCCTTCGCTCAGGTCGTGGCGCACCGTGACGCGGTTGTCGAAGACGAAGCAGTCGCCGTCCCACAGGCTTTCTTCCTGAGGCACTTCCTCGAAGTATTTCAGGATGCCGCCCTTAAGATGATAGACCGCCTCGAAGCCTTCACCGAGCATGTAGCTGGAGGCTTTTTCGCAACGGATACCGCCGGTGCAGAACATGGCAACCTTCTTGTGCTTGCTGGGGTCGAAGTTGGCCTTGATGTAGTCGGGGAACTCGCGGAAGGTTTCGGTCTTCGGGTCGATGGCGCCCTTGAAGGTACCGATGGCCACTTCGTAGTCGTTGCGGGTGTCGATCAGCAGCACTTCCGGGTCGCTGATCAGCGCGTTCCAGTCCTTGGGCTCGACGTAGGTGCCGACCGCCTGGTTCGGGTCCACGCCCGGCACGCCGAGGGTGACGATCTCTTTCTTGAGCTTGACCTTGGTGCGGTAGAACGGCTGTTCGTCGCAGTACGATTCCTTGTGGTCGACATCGACCAGGCGCGGGTCGTTGCGCAGCCAGGCCAGCAGGCCGTCGATGCCTTCGCGGGTGGCCGACACGGTGCCGTTGATGCCCTCGTGGGCCAGCAGCAGGGTGCCCTTGACGTTGTTGTCAAGCATGGTTTTGAGCAGCGGCTCGCGCAGCTCGACGTAGTCTTCCAGGGTGACGAACTTGTACAGCGCCGCGACGACGATGGGTTGGGACATGAAGCAGGATCTCCAGTGGTTGCCCTCGTAAGGGGCGGACCGGGTTACACAAGAAACAGGGGGCCGCTGCGCGCCCCATCGCCGGCAAGCCAGCTCCCACAGGTATTGCGCCACACTCAAGAAGGGCGCTTTACCTGTGGGAGCCGGCTTGCCGGCGATGGGCTGCACAGCAGCCCCCTTTTGGGATGTTGCGGATTCTACCAGAACAACAGCAAGGTTTCAGTGCCCGCCGCCCGCGCACACCGGCGAGGCCGGTGCAACGCCGACCTTGGCCCACTCTTCGGCGGTGTAGGTGTGGATGGCCAGGGCATGGATCTCGCCCATCAGCTCACCCATGGTGGCGTACACCTTCTGGTGGCGCTTGACGCTGTTCAACCCGGCAAACTGCTCGCTGACGATCACTGCCTTGTAGTGGGTCTCCTGACCACGACTGTGCATGTGGCTTTCATTGAGCACTTGCAGGTGTTGCGGCGCCAGGGCGGCCAACTGCTGTTCGATACGCTGTTGCATGGTCATCGCGGCGTACTCACTTCTTCGCCGGGGCGGCGGCCTTGCCAGCGTTCGGGTCCAGCTCCTTGGTCATGTCGTCCAGCAGCTTGTTCACCACCGGTACCGCTGGTTCCAGGCTCTGCTGGGTCAGCTGGGCCGACTGCTGGGTGACCTTGGGCATTTCGCGCAGCACTTTCTTGCCCAGCGGCGATTCGTAGAACTTGACCAGGTCCTTGAGCTCCTGCTCGGTGAAGGTCTGAGTGTACAGGTCGACCATCTTCGGCTTCAGCTTGTTCCAGCCGATGGCGTTGTCCAGCGCGGCGTTGGCCTTGGCCTGGTAGCTTTCCAGCACCGCCTGCTTGGTGGTCGGGGCCTTGGTCTGGGCGAAACGCTGGGCGAACATCTGCTGGACCTGCATGTACACCGGGGTGCCCAGCTTGTCGGCGTTGGCCAGGGTCAGGAATTTCTCGGCAGCAGCGTTGTGGCTGGCGGTGGCAGCGAGTACCTGGCCGCTGGCGCAAGCCAGGGCAACGGCGGCACAAAGGACACGGAGACGGGTCATTGCATTTCCTTCAGAAGAGAGGGAGGCGGGTACCTCAGAGTAGAGCATTCTGCGCCGTGGTGGCGATGTGCTCAAGTGGCACGACGAGCGACGGAACCGCTCGGTCGAATCAGGGCCTAAACTGCGATTTCGAACTACACAGGAGTGAGTACAGAATGAGCCGTATCGAGACAGACAGCCTGGGCCCGGTCGAAGTTCCTGAGGACGCCTACTGGGGTGCGCAGACCCAGCGTTCGCTGATCAACTTCGCCATTGGCAAGGAACGCATGCCCATCGCGGTGCTGCACGCCCTGGCGCTGATCAAGAAGGCCGCGGCCCGCGTCAACGACCGTAACGGCGACTTGCCAGCCGACATCGCCCGGCTGATCGAGCAGGCCGCCGACGAAGTGCTGGGCGGCCAGCATGACGACCAGTTCCCGCTGGTGGTCTGGCAGACCGGCAGCGGCACCCAGAGCAACATGAACGTCAACGAAGTGATCGCCGGGCGTGCCAACGAACTGGCCGGCAAGGGCCGTGGCGGCAAGGCGCCCGTGCACCCCAACGACCATGTCAACCGCTCGCAGAGTTCCAACGACTGCTTCCCCACCGCCATGCACATCGCTGCGGCGCACGCGGTGCACGACAAGCTGCTGCCGGCCATCGCAGAGCTGTCCTCGGGGCTGGCCGAGCTGTCGGCACGCCACCACAAGCTGGTGAAGACCGGCCGCACGCACATGATGGACGCCACGCCGATCACCTTCGGCCAGGAAGTGTCGGCCTTCGTCGCCCAGCTCGATTACGCCCAGCGCGCCATCCGCGCCACCCTGCCGGCGGTGTGCGAACTGGCCCAGGGCGGCACTGCCGTGGGTACCGGGCTCAACGCCCCGCATGGTTTTGCCGAAGCCATCGCCGCCGAGCTGGCAGCGCTGTCCGGCCTGCCGTTCGTCACTGCGCCGAACAAGTTCGCTGCCCTCGCCGGCCACGAGCCGCTGACCAGCCTGGCCGGCGCCCTGAAGACCCTTGCCGTGGCCCTGATGAAGATCGCCAACGACCTGCGCCTGCTGGGTTCCGGCCCGCGCGCCGGGCTGGCCGAGGTACGCCTGCCGGCCAACGAGCCGGGCAGCTCGATCATGCCAGGCAAGGTCAACCCGACCCAGTGCGAAGCGCTGTCGATGCTGGCCTGCCAGGTGCTGGGCAACGACGCGGCGATCGGCTTTGCCGCCAGCCAGGGGCATTTGCAGTTGAACGTGTTCAAGCCGGTGATCATCCACAACCTGCTGCAGTCGATCGAATTGCTGGCTGACGGCTGCCGCAACTTCCAGCAGCACTGCGTGGCGGGCATCGAGCCGGATGCCGAGCAGATGGCAGCGCACCTGGAACGGGGGTTGATGCTGGTGACGGCACTGAACCCGCATATTGGCTATGACAAGGCGGCGGAAATTGCCAAGAAGGCCTATGGCGAAGGCAAGACCTTGCGCGAGGCGGCACTGGAGTTGAAGTACCTGACCAATGAGCAGTTCGACCAGTGGGTGAGGCCGGAGAACATGCTGGCTCCGGGGGGCAAGGGCTAAGTTCTTCATTGCCTGTACTGGCCCTATCGCCGGCAAGCCAGCTCCCACAGGTTCCCCATAATGCTCAGGCCTGTGGTAATCCTGTGGGAGCTGGCTTGCCGGCGATAGGGCCAGTACAGGCGATCAATTAACCTGGGCCAACCGCGCCCTGCGGGCTCGCCACCCGGCCACCAGCGAAGGCCCCAGCGCCACCAGCGCCGAACCCAGCACCACCGTCACTGCCCCCACATAGCCCAGGGCATTGATGTCCTCGGCGTGCACATACTCAGGCCACACCAACGCCGCCAGCGCCACCGCGACAAAGGTCACCAGCGGGGTCAGCGCCAGCGTGGCACTGACCCGCGACGCTTCCCAGTGCGCCAGCGCCTCGGCGAACGCGCCATAGGCCACCAGGGTATTCAGGCAACAGGCCAGCAACAGCCAGCCTTGCACCGGGGTCAGCTGCAACGCCTCCAACGGGTGGACCCAGGGCGTCAGCAGCGCGGCGCAGCTGAGGTAGATCACCATCATTACCTGCTGCGAATGCCACACAGTCAGCAACTGCTTCTGGCTAAGCGCATAGAACACCCAGATGCTGGTGGCCAGCAGGATGGTCAGCACGCCGGTGGTATAGGTGCCGAGCGAGGTCAGCAACTCTTCCAGGCGCTGGTTGAAAAACAGCCCGAACCCCGCCAGCAGGATCAGCAGACCCACGCCCTGCCCCAGGCTGAAACGCTCGCGGAACACGAACACGCTGGCCACCAGCAACAGCACCGGGCCGATCTGCACGACCAGTTGCGCGGTGCCCGGGCTGAGCAGGTTGAGGCCGATCAGGTACAGCACATAGTTGCCCATCAGGCCAAGCACGGCCACTACCACAAGGCCTTTGCGCTTGGGAGCCAGTTTGCGCAAGGAGGGCAACCTGCGCTTGGCGGCCAGCCAGGCAAACAGCAGGCCACCGGAAACCAGCAGGCGGTACCAGGTGACGGTGACCGGGTCGACCACTTGCAGCACCTGCTTGAGCTTGATCGGCAGGATGCCCCAGAGCAATGCAGTCAGAAGTGCCAGGAACAGGCCATAGCCCCAGCGGCCGGTAATGGTGTGCATAAAATCCTCGATCAAGCCCGTGGTGGGGGTAGTTGAATTCTACGGGCTTGGAGGGCGGGAACGGTGGCGGATGCCGGGAAAAGAATTCATCAGGTCATTCTTCTGCGGCATGGCTTGGCAGGTGTGCGGCCTGTTCTGGCCCTTTCGCGGGCACGCCCGCTCCCACAGGAATACCACAGGGCTGAATTTTGTGGGATCCCTGTGGGAGCGGGCATGCCCGCGAAAGGGCCAGAACAGGCAACCAACAAGAGGCTATTTCTTGTCCTTGGCAAACGCCGCCTCAAGCGCCTGGTTGATGGTGCGCAACACCTTCACCCGCGCCCAGCGCTTGTCGTTGGCCTCCACCAGCGTCCACGGCGCGATCTCGGTGCTGGTGCGGTCGACCATGTCACCCACTGCCTGGACATAGTCGTCCCACTTGTCGCGGTTGCGCCAGTCGTCCTCGGTGATCTTGTAGCGCTTGAACGGGATCTGCTCGCGCTCTTCGAAGCGCTCCAGCTGGGTCTGCTGGTCGATCGCCAGCCAGAACTTGACCACAACCGTGCCGGCATTCACCAGCTGTTCCTCGAAATCGTTGATCTCGCTGTAGGCACGCATCCAGTCGGCCGGGCTGCAGAAGCCTTCCACCCGCTCCACCAGCACCCGGCCATACCAGGAACGGTCGAAGATGGTGAACTTGCCACGCGCCGGAATGTGCCGCCAGAACCGCCACAGGTAAGGCTGCGCGCGTTCTTCTTCAGTGGGCGCGGCAATCGGCACGATGCGGTACTGGCGCGGGTCCAGCGCGGCGGCCACGCGGCGGATGGCGCCGCCCTTGCCAGCAGCGTCGTTGCCTTCGAACACCGCCACCAAGGCATGCCGGCGCATGTGCTTGTCGCGCAGCAGGCCGGCCAGGCGTGCCTGCTCGGTGACCAGTTGCTCCTGGTAGTCGGACTTGTCCAGGCGCAGGGTCATGTCCAGCGCGTCAAGCAGGCTGCGCTGGTCGATGCTGCGGCCCAGCGGAGCAACGTTGCCCCGGTGCTTGCCTTTGGGGTTGTTGTCCAGTGCCGCCTGCAGGCTTTCCAGCAGGATGCGCCCTACCGCCAGGCTGCGGTAGTTCGGGTCGACGCCCTCGATGACATGCCATGGCGCGTAGTCGCGGCTGGTGCGGCGCAGCACGCGCTCACCAAAGCGCACGAAACGGTCGTAGGTCTCCGACTGCTGCCAGTCCAGCGGGCTGATCTTCCAGCTGTGCAGCGGGTCGTCCTTGAGCGATTTCAGCCGCGCCTTCATCTGTTTCTTGGACAGGTGGAACCAGAACTTGATGATCAGCGCACCTTCGTCGCACAGCATTTCCTCCAGCCGCTCGGCGCCGGTGATGGCCTGGTCGAGCACGGCGTCCTTGAACACCCCGTGCACCCGCCCCTGCAGCATCTGGCTGTACCAGTTGCCGAAGAACACGCCCATCCGCCCCTTCGGTGGCAGGGCCCGCCAGTAGCGCCAGGCCGGCGGGCGGGCCAGCTCTTCGTCGGTCTGCTGGTCGAAGGTGAGCACATCGATCATGCGCGGGTCCATCCACTCGTTGAGCAGTTTGACCGTCTCGCCCTTGCCGGCGCCTTCGATACCGTTGATCAGCACGATTACCGGGAAGCGTGCCTGCTGCTTGAGTTCGTACTGGGCTTCGAGCAGGGCCTCGCGCAAAGCGGGCACCTCGGCGTCGTAAGCCTCCTTGTCGATGCTGTGGCCGATTTCGGCGGATTCGAACATGCACTGGCTCCTTCAATGGATAAGCAAGACTAGCGGATTTATGTATCGCCTGTATGGGCCCTATCGCCGGCAAGCCAGCTCCCACAGGTACCCCACAACGCCCAGGTCTGTGGCGACCCTGTGGGAGCTGGCTTGCCGGCGATAGGGCCGGTACAGCCAGCGCAAAATCATCAGATGGCATAAAATCCGCCCATCCGCTGCAACCGAGCCAACCATGTCCACCCTCCTCCAGCACGCCCAGATCGACTGGGACGACCAGGGCCGCCCCCATTCGCGGCAATACGACGACGTCTATTTCGCAGTCAACGAAGGCATCGAAGAAACCAAGCACGTGTTTCTTGGGCAAACCCGCCTGGCCGAGCGCTTTGCCAACCTCGCCCCGCACGCCTGCCTGGTGATCGGCGAAACCGGGTTCGGCACCGGCATGAACTTCTACTGCGCCTGGCAACTGTTCGAGCAAAACGCCCACGCCGAGGCGCGCCTGCATTTCGTCAGCGTCGAAAAGTACCCCCTCGATCGCGACGACTTGGCCCGCGCCATATGCCTGTGGCCTGAACTTGCCGCCTATGCCGAGCCCCTGCTGGAGCAGTACGTGGCAGTGCACCCTGGCTTCCAGCAGTTCACCTTCGACAACGGCCGGGTCACCCTCACCCTGTTGATAGGCGACGTACTGGAGCAGTTGCCGCAACTCGATGCGCAGATCGATGTGTGGTTCCTCGACGGCTTCGCGCCGGCCAAGAACCCCGACATGTGGACCCCGGAGCTGTTCGCGCAGCTGGCACGGCTGTCACACCCGGGCACGGTGCTAGGCACCTTCACCACCACCGGCTGGGTACGCCGCAGCCTGGTCGACGCCGGCTTCGCCATGAAGAAGGTGCCGGGCATCGGCAAGAAATGGGAAGTAATGAGCGGCGCCTATGTCGGCCCTGTGCCCAGCCCCGGCGCGCCATGGTACGCGCGCCCGGCTGCCATAGCGGGGCCGCGTGAAGCGCTGGTGATAGGCGCCGGGCTCGCCGGTAGCACAACCGCCGCCAGCCTGGCCCGGCGTGGCTGGCAGGTTACCGTGCTGGAACGCCACGACACCCCGGCACAGGAAGCTTCGGGTAACCCGCAAGGGGTGCTGTACCTCAAGCTGTCCGCCCATGGCACGGCGCTGTCGCAGATGATCCTGGCCGGTTTCGGTTACACCCGGCGCCAGCTGCAGCGCCTGCAACGTGGCCGCGACTGGGATGCCTGCGGCGTGCTGCAACTGGCCTTCGACAGCAAGGAAGCCGAACGCCAGGGCAAACTGGCTGGCGCCTTCGAACCTGGCCTGTTGCGCTCGCTGGAGCGTGCAGAGGCCGAAGCCATCGCCGGGGTGGCGTTGCCGGCTGGTGGGCTGTTCTATCCCGAAGGTGGCTGGGTGCACCCGCCGGCGCTGTGCCAGCAGCAGTTGCAGCACCCGGGTATTCGCCTGCTGACGCACCAGGAGGTGCTCGAACTGCGCAAGGTCGACGGGCAGTGGCAAGCCTGGGCGGGCGAACACCTGCTGGCCAGCGCGCCGGTGGTGGTCCTGGCCGGCGCCGCCGACGTACTGCGCTTCGAGCCATGCGCGCAGCTGCCGCTCAAGCGCATCCGCGGGCAGATCACCCGCCTGCCGGCCACCGCCAGCAGCCGCGCGCTGCGCACCGTGGTGTGTGCGGAAGGCTATGTGGCGCCGCCGCGCGGGGATGAACACACCTTGGGCGCGAGCTTCGACTTCCACAGCACAGACCTGGCACCGACGGTGGCCGAGCACCAGGGCAACCTGGCATTGCTGGACGAGATTTCGGTCGACCTGGCCCAGCGCCTGGGTACGGCCGAGCTGGACCCTGGGCAATTGCAGGGGCGAGCGGCGTTCCGTTGCACCAGCCCGGATTACCTGCCGATCGTCGGGCCGGTGGCGGATGCGCAGGCGTTCGCCCAGGCCTATGCAATGCTGGGCCGGGATGCGCGGCAGGTGCCGGATGTGGCCTGCCCCTGGCTGGATGGGTTGTATGTGAACAGCGGGCATGGCTCGCGCGGGTTGATCACGGCGCCGTTGAGCGGCGAACTGGTGGCGGCCTGGGTGTGCGGGGAACCGCTGCCGTTGCCACGGGCGGTAGCGGAGGCGTGCCACCCGAATCGGTTTGCCTTGCGCAGGTTGATTCGCGGGAAGTGATCGGGCCGGGGGCTGCTACGCAGCCCAATCGCCGGCAAGCCAGCTCCCACAGGGACCGCGCAAGTCCCCAGGCCTGTGGTGAACCGGTGGGAGCGGGCGAGCCCGCGAAAGACTGCACAGCAGCCCCATATAACAGATCGATCTAAAACTCTCACAAACCACATGGGTCAGTTCCTTAAGGTGCCCTAATCCGGGGCACCCCCTCCCCAACGGAAAAACCGGTAAGGACCTATGTGCGGATTAGCAGGAGAGTTGCGTTTCACCCCCATCGACCAAGCCTCTCGCCCAGCCGACCTGGCTGCGGTAGAGCGCATAACCCACCACCTGGCGCCCCGCGGCCCGGATGCCTGGGGCTTCCATAGCCAAGGCCCGATCGCCCTCGGCCACCGGCGCCTGAAAATCATGGACCTGTCCGACGGCTCTGCCCAGCCGATGGTCGACAACACCCTGGGCCTGTCGCTGGCCTTCAACGGCGCCATCTACAACTTCCCCGAACTGCGCCAGGAGCTGCAGGCCCTGGGCTACAGCTTCTGGTCCGACGGCGACACCGAGGTGCTGCTCAAGGGCTACCACGCCTGGGGCGCGGCCTTGCTGCCCAAGCTCAATGGCATGTTCGCCCTGGCCATCTGGGAGCGCGATAACCAGCGCCTGTTCCTCGCCCGCGACCGCCTGGGCGTCAAACCCTTGTACCTGTCGCGCAACGGCGAGCGCCTGCGCTTCGCCTCGACCCTGCCGGCGCTGCTCAAGGGTGGTGACATCGACCCGATGCTCGACCCGGTGGCACTCAACCACTACCTGAATTTCCACGCCGTGGTGCCGGCGCCACGTACCCTGCTGGCCAACGTGCAAAAGCTGGAACCCGGTACCTGGATGCGCATCGACCGCCATGGCGAAGTGGAACGCCAGACCTGGTGGCAGCTGCACTACGGCGCCAACCCCGATGAACGTGAGTTGGATCTGGAAGGCTGGACCACCCGCGTGCTCGACGCCACCCGCGACGCCGTGGCCATTCGCCAACGGGCAGCGGTGGACGTGGGTGTGCTGCTGTCTGGCGGGGTCGACTCCAGCCTGCTGGTCGGCCTGCTGCGCGAAGTGGGCGTGGACGACCTGTCGACCTTCTCCATCGGTTTCGAGGATGCCGGCGGCGAACGCGGCGACGAGTTCCAGTATTCCGACCTGATCGCCAAGCACTACGGCACCCGCCACCACCAGCTACGCATCGCCGAGCACGAGATCATCGAGCAATTGCCGGCCGCCTTCCGCGCCATGAGCGAGCCGATGGTCAGCCACGACTGCATCGCCTTTTACCTGCTGTCGCGGGAAGTGGCCCGGCACTGCAAGGGCGTGCAAAGCGGCCAGGGGGCCGACGAGCTGTTCGCCGGCTACCACTGGTACCCGCAGGTGGACGGCGCCGAAGATGCCTTTACCGCCTACCGCGAGGCCTTCTTCGATCGCAGCCACGCCGAGTACCGCGACACCGTGCAGGCACCCTGGCTTCTGGAAACCGACGCGGCCGGCGACTTCGTCCGTGAACACTTCGCCCGCCCCGGTGCCCCCGATGCGGTAGACAAGGCGCTGCGCCTGGACAGCACGGTGATGCTGGTCGACGACCCGGTCAAACGGGTCGACAACATGACCATGGCCTGGGGCCTGGAGGCGCGCACGCCGTTCCTCGACTACCGCCTGGTGGAGCTGTCGGCGCGCATTCCGGCACGCTTCAAGCTGCCCGACGGCGGCAAGCAGGTGCTCAAGCAGGCGGCGCGGCGGGTGATCCCGCACGAGGTGATCGACCGCAAGAAGGGCTACTTCCCGGTGCCGGGCCTGAAGCACCTGGAAGGCGCCACCCTCGGCTGGGTACGTGAATTGCTGACCGACCCCAGCCAGGATCGTGGGCTGTTCAACCCGGCCATGCTCGACCGCCTGTTGAGCAACCCGCACGGCCAGCTGACGCCGCTACGTGGCTCCAAGCTGTGGCAACTGGCGGCGCTGAACCTGTGGCTGAGCGAACAAGGAATCTGACCGATGAAAGCCCATGAAATCGCTTACGGTCAGCGCCTGCTGCGCGGCCAGGCGCCGTCCTACGAGCGCCTGCAGGCGCGCCTGGCCGGCGATGGCAGCCAGCCACACGACCAGCCGCGCGCCGTGCATTGCGGCTGGGGCCGGCTGCTGATCGGACACACCTACCCCAACCCGGCCGACCTGGCCGCCGACCTGCTGGAAGAACGCCCCGGCGAGCGCGACATCGCCCTGTACGTGGCCGCGCCCCAGCAGCTGCTGGCCCAGGCCCCGCAGCAACTGTTCCTCGACCCGTCCGACACCCTGCGCCTGTGGTTCACCGACTACCGCCCGGCGCAGCGGGTGTTCCGCGGCTTCCGCGTGCGCCGGGCGCAGAACCCGGGCGACTGGCAGGCGATCAACACCCTGTACCAGGCGCGCGGCATGTTGCCGGTCGACGCCGAGCTGCTCACCCCTCTGCACCTGGGCGGCCCGGTGTACTGGCTGGCCGAGGACGAAGACAGCGGCGCGGTGATCGGCAGCGTCATGGGCCTGAACCACGCCAAGGCGTTCGACGACCCCGAGCACGGCAGCAGCCTGTGGTGCCTGGCGGTAGACCCGCACTGCACCCGCCCCGGCGTGGGTGAAGTGCTGGTGCGCCACCTGATCGAGCACTTCATGAGCCGTGGGCTGGCCTACCTGGACCTGTCGGTGCTGCACGACAACCGCCAGGCCAAGCGCCTGTATCAGAAGCTGGGTTTTCGCAACCTGCCGACCTTCGCGGTCAAGCGCAAGAACGGCATCAACGAACAACTGTTTCTGGGGCCAGGGCCTCAAGCCGACCTCAACCCGTACGCACGCATCATCGTCGACGAGGCACTGCGCCGGGGCATCGAGGTACAAGTGGACGATGCCACCGGCGGCCTGTTCACCCTCAGCCTGGGTGGGCGCCGCATTCGCTGCCGTGAGTCGCTCAGCGACCTGACCAGCGCCGTGACCATGACCCTGTGCCAGGACAAGCGCCTGACCCAGCATGCCCTGCACAATGCCGGGCTGCAGGTGCCGGCGCAGCAACTGGCCGGCAATGCCGACGACAACCTGGCGTTTCTCGACGAGCATGGCGCGGTGGTGGTCAAGCCGGTCGATGGCGAGCAAGGCCAGGGCGTGGCGGTGAACCTCACCTGCATCGACGACATCACCCACGCCGTGGCGCAGGCCCGCAAGTTCGACAGCCGCGTGTTGCTGGAAAGCTTCCATGCCGGGCATGACCTGCGCATCGTGGTGATCGGCTACGAAGTGGTCGCCGCAGCCATCCGTCACCCGGCGCAGGTGCTGGGCGATGGCAAGCACAGCATCCGCCAGCTGATCGATGCCCAGAGCCGTCGGCGCCAGGCCGCAACCGGTGGCGAAAGCCGCATTCCGCTGGACGACGAAACCGAGCGCACCCTGCGCGCGGCGGGCTTTGGCTACGACGACGTGTTGCCCGCCGGCCAGCGCCTGGCCGTGCGACGCACCGCCAACCTGCACACCGGCGGCACCCTGGAAGACGTGACCGAACGCCTGCACCCGGTGCTGGCCGACGCCGCCGTGCGCGCTGCAAGGGCGCTGGAGACCCCGGTGGTGGGGCTGGACTTCATGGTGCGTGATGCCGGGCAACCGGAGTACGTGATCATCGAGGCCAACGAGCGTGCCGGGTTGGCCAACCATGAACCGCAACCGACCGCCGAGCGTTTTATCGACCTGCTGTTTCCGCATAGCCGGCCTTTGGCGTAACTGCTGATGGCCCTATCGCCGGCAAGCCAGCTCCCACAGGTACCCCACAGGCGCTGAACTCTGTGGGTTTCCTGTGGGAGCGGGTTTACCCGCGAAGAGGCCGGCACAGGAGTAAAGGAGTCCCCAACCATGTCCGACCGACATCCCGAACCCGATCTCGACTACCTCAAACGCGTGCTGCTGGAAATGCTCGCCATCCCCAGCCCCACCGGTTTCACCGACACCATCGTGCGCTACGTGGCCGAGCGCCTGGACGAACTGGGCATCCCATTCGAGCTGACCCGCCGCGGCACCATCCGCGCCACCCTCAAGGGCCGCCAGACCTCACCTGACCGCGCCGTGTCCGCTCACCTGGACACCATCGGCGCCAGCGTGCGCCAGTTGCAGGACAACGGCCGCCTGGCCCTGGCACCGGTCGGTTGCTGGTCCAGCCGCTTCGCCGAAGGCAGCCGGGTCAGCGTGTTCACCGATACCGGCGTATACCGGGGCAGCGTGCTGCCGCTGATGGCCAGCGGGCATGCCTTCAACACCGCCATCGACCAGATGCCGATCAGCTGGGAGCACGTTGAGGTACGCCTGGACGCCTACTGCGCCACCCGCGCCGACTGCGAGGCGCTGGGTGTAAGCATCGGTGATTTCGTTGCCTTCGACCCGCTGCCCGAATTCACCGAAAGCGGCCACATCAGCGCCCGCCACCTGGACGACAAGGCCGGCGTGGCAGCACTACTGGCGGCGCTGAAAGCCGTGGTGGAAAGCGGCCGCCAACCGTTGATCGACTGCCACCCGCTGTTCACCATCACCGAAGAGACCGGCTCGGGAGCGGCTGGCGCCCTGCCCTGGGATGTCAGCGAGTTCGTCGGCATCGACATTGCCCCGGTGGCGCCCGGGCAGGCCTCCAGCGAGCATGCGGTGAGCGTGGCCATGCAGGACTCGTCGGGGCCTTACGACTACCACCTGTCCCGGCACCTGCTGAAGCTGGCCGGCGACCACGACCTGCCGGTGCGGCGCGATCTGTTCCGCTATTACTTCAGTGATGCACATTCGGCAGTGACGGCGGGGCACGATATTCGTACCGCGCTGGTGGCCTTTGGTTGCGATGCCACCCATGGCTACGAGCGCACACACATCGACAGCCTGGCGGCGTTGAGCCGCTTGTTGTCGGCATACCTGCTGAGCCCGCCGGTGTTTGCCAGTGATTCGCAGCCGGCCAATGCGTCGTTGGAGCGCTTCAGCCACCAGCTGGAACATGATGCGCAGATGGAGAGCGATACGCGGGTGCCGGCGGTGGATAGCCTGGTTGGCAACAAAGGCTGAGGGCCCTGGGGGCTGCTTTGCAGCCCATCGCGACACAAGGCCGCTCCTACAGACGATACGCGTTCCCCTGTAGGAGCGGCCTTGTGTCGCGATGGGCCGCAACGCGGCCCCAAAATCCCGAATGTTTCGCGTAGCATGCCACCACCAACACCTAGGCAACGCCCACCATGCTGATCCCCTACGACCAACTGCAAGCCGAAACCCTGACCCGCCTGATCGAGGACTTCGTCACCCGTGACGGTACCGACAACGGCGACGACACCCCGCTGGAAACCCGCGTGCTGCGGGTGCGCCAGGCATTGGCCAAGGGCCAGGCGTTCATCCTGTTCGACCTGGAAAGCCAGCAGTGCCAGTTGCTGGCCAAGCATGATGTGCCCCGCGAGCTGCTCGACTAGCAGGCCTGGCCTCTTCGCGGGCTCGCCCGCTCCCACAGGAATTTCACAAGTCTTGAGAGCGGTGCAGTACCTGTGGGAGCGGGCGAGCCCGCGAAGAGGCCGGCACAGGCAGCATCAAACCCTGCGAGCTTTGGCCTGCTGCCCTTCCTTGATGCGCTTGTACACCTCGGCCCGATGCACCGGCACCTGCCGTGGTGCATCCACGCCAAAGCGCACCACCCCGTCCCGCGTCTCCACGACCATGATCCGAATGTCATCACCAATCACGATGATCTCTCCCACTTCGCGCCCTATTACCAGCATGCTCCGATCCTCCAGCGAAAGGGAAAACCGGAGCCTGCCTTGACGGCATAGGGCTACTCAATAGTTCTGCCGTGTTTCAGAAGCGCCCTACATTTCCAGGTAATTTTCCTTACAGACGAATCATCGCGACTGAGCCTTGGCCCGCATTTTCACCGCCATCTCAGCCATCTCGTCGTACAGCCGCTCAGGGGCCTGGCGCTTCAGTTGCCAGGCCTGGCGCCCGGCCTCATGGGGCAGGATCAGGAACTCGCCAGCGGCAACCTGCCGGTGGATGTACTCGGCGATGTCCGCCGCATTGATCGGCGAGCCTTCCAGCAGCTTGCCAACCTGGGCTTTCATCGCCGGGTTCGGCCCACGGAACGAGTCCAGCAGGTTGGTCTGGAAGAACGACGGGCACACCACGTGCACCGCCACCTCCAGTTGGCGTAGCTCGACCAGCAGGCTTTCCGACAGGGCCAGCACGCCGGCCTTGGCCACGTTGTAGTTGCTCATGCCCGGGCCCTGCATCAGCGCGGCCATCGAGGCAATGTTGATGATCCGCCCCTTGCTGCGTTCCAGCAGCGGCAGGAAGGCCTTGCAGCCCTTGACTACGCCCATCAGGTTGACCGCGATCTGCCAGTCCCAGTCCTCCAGCGACAGTTCGGCGAAGAACCCGCCCGAAGCAACGCCGGCATTGTTGACGATCACGTCGATGCCACCGAACTGTTCGGTGCAAGCCTGGGCCAGGGCGGTGAGCTGGCTGTAGTCGCGCACGTCGCAACGCTGGACAAAGCCTTCGCCGCCAGCTGCGCGGGCCAGCTCCAGGGTTTCGCGCAGGCCGGCTTCGTTGACATCGGCCAGCGCCAGGCGCCAGCCCTCACGCGCCCAGCGCAGGGCGATCTCGCGACCGAGGCCGGATCCGGCGCCGGTGATCATGATGCGGTTTTGCATGGTGGCTGGCCTTGTTCGGCTGACTGGTGAAAGGAGTCTAAACAAGGGGCCAGGTAGCAGCAGGGTTTATCAGGGTAGTGAATAGAGGGGCATGACTGTGTGGATAGCCTGCACTGGCCCCTTCGCGGGCTTGCCCGCTCCCACAGCTGCCCTCAGGCCTGTGATGACCCTGTGGGAGCGGGCAAGCCCGCGAAGGGGCCGGTACAGGCAGCACACAAATGGAATCTTTGACACTCACCACCAGTCCTTATTTACAAGAGGCCAGCAGTCCGAGGCCCTTGACCCTCAACCACGCAAGGACTCCGTCATGACCACGATTCTCATCATCATCCTGATCCTTCTGCTGATTGGTGGCTTACCGGTCTTCCCGCACTCGCGCAGCTGGGGCTATGGCCCGTCTGGCATCATCGGCGTGGTGCTGGTAGTTCTGCTGGTTTTGTTGCTACTAGGCATGATCTAGCGGCGAAAACACAAAAAAACCGCGCCGAGGCGCGGTTTTTTCATTGCCGGAAGGATCAGTGCGAAACAGCACCCGAAGCGCCCAGGCCAGTCTGCGAACGCACGAACTGCGGGAAGAACAGCGCACGTTCGTCTTCAGCAGCCTTGGACTTGTCGGTGACCGAGAAGAACCAGATACCGACGAAGGCGATCAGCATCGAGAACAGCGCCGGGTACTCGTACGGGTAGATCGGCTTCTCGTGGCCGAGGATCTGCACCCAGATGGTCGGGCCGAGAATCATCAGCGTCACCGCACTCACCAGGCCCAGCCAGCCGCCGATCATGGCGCCGCGGGTGGTCAGCTTCTTCCAGTACATCGAGAGCAGCAGTACCGGGAAGTTGCAGCTGGCCGCGATGGAGAACGCCAAGCCGACCATGAAGGCGATGTTCTGCTTCTCGAACAGGATGCCCAGGCCGATCGCCAGTACGCCCAGGGCGACGGTGGTGATCTTCGACACGCGAATCTCGTCCTTGTCGTTGGCCTTGCCCTTGCGCCATACACTGGCGTACAGGTCGTGGGACACCGCCGAGGCACCGGCCAGGGTCAGGCCGGCAACCACTGCCAGGATGGTGGCGAAGGCAACAGCCGAGATGAAGCCGAGGAACACGCTGCCACCCACGGCATTGGCTAGGTGCACCGCTGCCATGTTGTTGCCACCCAGCAGGGCGCCAGCGGCGTCCTTGAAGTCCGGGTTGGTGCTGACCAGCAGGATGGCGCCAAAGCCGATGATGAAGGTGAGGATGTAGAAGTAGCCGATGAAGCCGGTGGCGTACAGCACGCTCTTGCGCGCTTCCTTGGCGTCACTGACGGTGAAGAAGCGCATCAGGATGTGCGGCAGGCCGGCGGTACCGAACATCAGCGCCAGGCCCAGCGAGAACGCCGAGATCGGGTCCTTGACCAGGCCGCCCGGGCTCATGATCGCCTCGCCCTTGGCGTGCACCTTGATTGCCTCGGAGAACAGGGTGTTGAAGTCGAAGCCCACGTGCTTCATCACCATCAGCGCCATGAAGCTGGCACCGGACAGCAGCAACACGGCCTTGATGATCTGTACCCAGGTAGTGGCCAGCATGCCGCCGAACAGTACGTACAGGCACATCAGGATACCCACCAGGATCACCGCCACGTGGTAGTCCAGACCGAACAGCAGCTCGATCAGCTTGCCGGCACCGACCATCTGCGCGATCAGGTAGAACGCCACCACCACCAGCGAACCGGAGGCCGACAGGGTGCGGATCTCCTTCTGCCCGAGGCGGTACGAGGCCACGTCGGCGAAGGTGTACTTGCCCAGGTTGCGCAGGCGTTCGGCGATCAGGAAGAGGATGATCGGCCAGCCGACCAGGAAGCCGATCGAGTAGATCAGGCCGTCGTAGCCAGAGGTGAACACGAGTGCGGAAATACCCAGGAACGAGGCGGCCGACATGTAGTCACCGGCAATCGCCAGGCCGTTCTGGAAGCCGGTGATCTTGCCACCGGCGGCGTAGTAGTCCGACGCCGACTTGTTGCGCTTGGAGGCCCAGTAGGTGATGCCGAGGGTGAAGGCGACGAAGGCCACGAACATGGCGATCGCGGAGACGTTCAGCGGTTGCTTCTGCACCTCGCCGGTCAGGGCATCGGCGGCCCACACGGCGGGTGCGAAGGCTCCGCAGGCCAGTACGGCCAGGGCTTTGGCGTGGCGAATCATTGTTGCGCCTCCTTCAGGATGGCCTTGTTCAACTCATCGAATTCGCCGTTGGCGCGGCGTACGTAGATGGCGGTCAGGACGAATGCCGAGACGATCAGGCCGACGCCCAGGGGAATACCCCAGGTAATCGACGACTCAGGGCTGAGCTTGGTGCCCAGGATCTGAGGACCGTAGGCGATCAGGAGAATGAAGGCGCAGTACAGGCCGAGCATGATCGCCGAGAGAATCCAGGCGAACCGTTCGCGTTTGGTGACCAGCTCCTTGAAGCGGGGGCTGTTTTGTATCGAGAGGTAAATGCTGTCGTTCATTGTTTTTGTCCTAGCAGCACAGATAGGGGTGGAACCCACGACCCTTACTTTATGCGGCTATCGGACGCCAACCAGACGACCTTAGTCTTAGATGCAACGGTGTTTTACCGGTCGCGTAACAAAGTGATGGCCCATTCGCGGGTGAACCCGCTCCCACAGGGGTACCACCAGCCCAAAGGCAGTGATATCCCTGTAGGAGCGGGTTCACCCGCGAAGCAGCAAAACTGGCCCTGACAGGTTGTTATTTGCCAGTCCACTCCTTCACGCGATCAGGGTGCTTGGCCACCCAGTCCTTGGCCGCCGCTTCAGGCTTGGCGCCCTCCTGGATAGCCAGCATCACTTCGCCAATCTCGTCCTTCGACTGCCAGTTGAACTTCTTCAGGAACTCCGCCACTTCCGGGGCCTTGGTGGCCAGTTCCTTGCTGCCGATGCTGTTCACGGTTTCCGCGGCGCCATACACGCCTTTCGGGTCTTCGAGGAACTTCAGTTTCCACTTGGCGAACATCCAGTGCGGTACCCAGCCGGTCACCGCAATCGACTGCTGCTTGGCATAGGCACGGCCCAGTTCCGCAGTCATCGCCGCGCCAGAGCTGGCCTGCAGCTTGTAACCCGTCAGGTCGTAGTCCTTGATGGCCTGGTCGGTCTTGAGCATTACGCCGGAGCCGGCGTCGATGCCGACGATCTTCTGCTTGAAGGTGTCGTCGGTCTTGAGGTCGGCGATGCTCACCGCCTTGACGTATTCAGGGACGATCAGGCCGATCTTGGCGTCCTTGAAGTTCGGGCCGTAGTCGACCACGTTGTCCTTGTTCTTGGCCCAGTACTCGCCATGGGTCACCGGCAACCAGGCCGACAACATGGCATCGAGCTTGCCGGTTGCCACGCCCTGCCACATGATCCCGGTGGCCACGGCCTGCAACTTCACGTCGTAGCCGAGTTTCTGCTTGATCACTTCGGCGGCCACGTTGGTGGTCGCCACGCTGTCAGCCCAACCATCCACGTAACCAATGCTGACTTCTTTGGCCATTGCCTGTGCCGCACTCATGGCCAGTACCATGGCGGTGCCCACACCCAGGAAACGTCGCATTCTTGTAATAGCAGCCATCAAAGCATCCCCTCGTCAGGTCTCGGAATTTGCATCATCGTCCTGCAACAATAGTCGACCTGCTCCAGCTACGACCTGTAGCCGCCCCATATGCGACAGCACTATGCCATTAGCGCCATCGGCCTATGCCGCCCTGCGCGATCCTTGCATGCCAAAAGTTTGGCGCCGGGCTACTATCTACCCTTTTGCGCCTGACGATGGACCGCCCGATGCCCAGTTCTACCCGCCTGCTGCTGCCGTTGTACCTGCTTGCCTGCCTGCTTGCCCTGCTCGGGCTCGGAGGGCTCTGGTACGGGCTTGGCAAGCCGGTGCAACTGCCCGACGCGGCCAGCCCGACGCACAAGCTGCAATGCGCCTCGTACACCCCGTTCGACAAGGACCAGTCGCCCTACGACCAGCCGTTGCGTCTGCGCCCGGCGCGCATGGATGCCGACCTGGCGTTGCTGGCCGAGCGTTTTCAGTGCATCCGTACCTATTCCCAGACCGGTCTTGAGGCAATCCCGGCGCTGGCACGCAAGCATGGCCTGAAGGTGATGCTGGGTGCCTGGGTCAACGCCCACCCGGCCGACACCGAGAAAGAAATCGAGCTGCTGATCGCCGCCGCCAATGCCAACCCCGACGTGGTCAGCGCGGTGATCGTCGGCAACGAGACGCTGCTGCGCAAGGAAGTGACCGGTGCGCACCTGGCCAAGCTGATCGCCCGGGTGAAAAGCCAGGTCAAGGTGCCGGTGACCTACGCCGATGTGTGGGAGTTCTGGTTGCAGCACCCGCAGGTGGCGCCTGCGGTGGACTTCCTGACTATCCACCTGCTGCCTTACTGGGAAGACGACCCGCGTGGCATCGACGAAGCCCTGGCCCATGTCGCCGATGTGCGCCGGGTGTTCGGCACACGCTTCGCGCCGAAGGACGTCCTGATCGGCGAAACCGGCTGGCCCAGCGAAGGCCGCCAGCGCGAAACCGCGGAGCCCAGCCGGGTCAACGAGGCGCGCTTCATTCGCGGGTTCGTGGCCATGGCCGAAAGCAACGGCTGGCACTACAACCTGATCGAGGCGTTCGACCAGCCGTGGAAGCGCGCCAATGAGGGGGCGGTCGGCGGCTACTGGGGGCTTTACGATGCCGACCGGCAGGACAAGGGCGTACTCGAAGGGCCGGTGAGCAACCTGCCTTACTGGCCGCAGTGGTTGCTGGCCAGTGCCGTGCTGATGGTGCTGATGCTGATGCTTGCCGGGCGCCCCGCCACCCCGGCGGCGGCCATGCTGCTGCCGTTGCTGGCCGCGTTTGGGGCAGGCTGTCTGGGGCTTTGGGGCGAGCTGATGCGCACCCATGCGCGCTTTGCCGGGGAGTGGCTGTGGGCGGTGCTGCTGGCGGGGCTGAACCTGCTGGTGCTGGCCCATGCCGTGCTGGCCCTGGCGCGGCGCACGGGCTGGCGCGAGCGCCTGTACGCCTGGCTGCAGGCGCGGGCCGGCTGGCTGTTGCTGGCAGCGGGTATTGCCGCGGCGGTGAGCATGCTGGCGATGGTGTTCGACCCACGCTATCGCAGCTTCCCCAGCGCAGCGTTGGCATTGCCGGCGCTGGTGTTTGCCCTGTGGCCGGTGCCGGCGCGGCGGGCGGAGGTGGCGTTGCTGGCGTTCATCGTCGGTGCCGGGGTGGCGCCGCAGTTGTTTGTGGAAGGGTTGGAGAACCAACAGGCCTGGGGATGGGCAGTGGTCAGTGTGCTGATGACCGCGGCCTTGTGGCGGAGCTTGCGCCTGCGCCCGGCCTGATATCCTTGGGACCGCTTCGCGCTCCATCGCAGGCAAGCCAGCTCCCACAGGAGTTATGCTGCCTATGAAATCGGCGCGGTCCCTGTGGGAGCTGGCTTGCCTGCGATGGGCCGCAAAGCGGCCCCTTTCAGCCTTACTCCGGCGACCTGACCAGCCGCAACCCCGCCAGCACCAGCGCGAACACGGCAATGCTGGCGGTATACAGCACCAGTGCCGGCACTGCGAACACCAACGCCACCACTGCCAGCCACCAGCCGCCACGCCCGGCAACCAACTGCGCCAGCAGCGCCAGCCCCAGCCCGCCC
Source organism: Pseudomonas sp. B13(2017) (assembly GCF_002113245.1). Lineage (NCBI taxonomy): Bacteria > Pseudomonadati > Pseudomonadota > Gammaproteobacteria > Pseudomonadales > Pseudomonadaceae > Pseudomonas > Pseudomonas sp. B13(2017). The sequence goes on along the minus strand of NZ_NEJX01000010.1, from coordinate 43,154 downwards.
CAGGCCATCACCTGATGATGAATGCCCAGCCCCAGCAACGACCGTACCTCACACTGCCAGTACGCCGCCGGCGCCGTGCACAGTCCCACCCACTGCCCGTCCTCCATAAGCCCGTAGCGCACGCCATAACTGGCAGCAAGCCAAAGCCCCAGAAACAGCACAAGCAGCGCAGCCGGCAGCGAACGAGACATCCAGTTCTCCAATAGCGGAAATCGAAAGCATCCATGATCGCTTATGCCCAGTTGTAAGGCAAAATCACATCCCTGCAGCTATGTTGCAGATAACAAGCACACCAAAGACCACCGCGCCTGGCAACTTTGCCCGCCCCGTTGTGGTCCTAGCCTGCACACTGCTCGACCTTGCGTTCTTTTGGGGGATTACATGCTTCGATCTTTGCGCCTCGCTGCCTTGCTCGGCGGCCTGCTCATGGCTGTGGCCGCTTCGGCGCGGGATATCGACGCCGCAAGCTATGGCTACCCCTTGACCAACCCGTTCGAGGCAACCATCGCCACCACGCCGCCGGACCAGCGCCCCACCCTGCCCGGCGACGACGAAATCAGCCAGTCCGACTACAGCCTCAACCTGCGCCCGGACCGTGAGTTCACCCTGCCCGACAACTTCTGGGCAGTGAAGAAGCTCAAGTACCGCCTGGCCCGCCAGGACCACGAGGCGCCGCTGATCTTCATCATCGCCGGCACCGGTGCGCCCTACACCAGCAGCATCAACGAATACCTGAAAAAGCTGTTCTACCAGGCCGGCTTCCACGTGGTGCAGCTGTCCTCGCCCACCAGCTACGACTTCATGAGCGCCGCCTCGCGCTTCGCCACCCCAGGCGTCAGCCAGGATGATGCCGAAGACATGTACCGGGTGATGCAGGCCGTGCGCGCCCAGCACCCGCGCCTGCCGATCAGCGAGTTCTACCTCACCGGCTACAGCCTGGGCGCACTCGACGCTGCCTTTGTCAGCCACCTGGACGAAACCCGCCGCAGCTTCAACTTCAAGCGCGTGCTGCTGCTGAACCCGCCGGTCAACCTGTACACCTCGATCAACAACCTGGACAAGCTGGTGCAGACCCAGGTCAAGGGCATCGACCGCAGCACCACCTTCTACGAGCTGATGCTGGCCAAACTGACCCGCTACTTCCAGGAAAAGGGCTACATCGACCTCAATGAAGCCCTGCTGTACGACTTCCAGCAGTCACGCCAGCACCTGTCCAACGAGCAGATGGCCATGCTGATCGGCACCTCGTTCCGCTTCTCGGCGGCCGATATTGCCTTCACCTCCGACCTGATCAACCGCCGCGGCCTGATCATTCCGCCGAAATTCCCGATCACCGAGGGCAGCAGCCTCACGCCGTTCTTCAAGCGTGCCCTGCAGTGCGACTTCGACTGCTACATGACCGAGCAGGTCATCCCCATGTGGCGCGCCCGCACCGACGGCAACAGCATCCTGCAACTGGTCAACCAGGTCAGCCTGTATGCGCTGGAAGACTACCTGAGCAGCAGCGACAAGATTGCCGTGATGCACAACGCCGACGACGTCATCCTCGGCCCTGGCGACATCGGCTTCCTGCGCAAGGTGTTCGGTGAGCGCCTGACCCTTTACCCCCATGGCGGCCATTGCGGCAACCTCAATTACCGCGTCAACAGTGACGCCATGCTGGAGTTCTTCCGTGGTTAACAAACTCCTCTTCGCCACTGCCCTGTTCGCCGCCGGCCAGGCCCTGGCAGCCGAAACCGCCCCCCGGGCCAGCGTGATCGAGGCCGACCCGCAAGTCACAGAAGCACCACTGGCCCCCGAGGCCGATGGTTTCGTCGACCCGTTGCGCGAGCTGAAATTCAACCCGGGGCTGGACCAGCGCGAGTTCGAACGCTCCACCCTGCAAGCGCTGAACGTGTACGACCCACTGGAGTCGATCAACCGGCGCGTCTATCACTTCAACTACCGCCTGGACCAATGGGTGCTGCTGCCGATGGTAAGCGGCTACCAGTACGTCACCCCACGCTTCGTGCGCACCGGGGTGACCAACTTCTTCAACAACCTGGGCGACGTGCCGAACCTGTTCAACAGCGTGTTGCAGTTGAAGGCCAAGCGCTCGGCGGAGATCACCGCGCGGCTGATGTTCAACACCATCATCGGCGTGGGTGGGCTGTGGGACCCGGCGACCAAGATGGGCCTGCCGCGGCAAAGTGAAGACTTTGGCCAGACCTTGGGCTTCTATGGCGTACCGGACGGGCCGTACCTGATGCTGCCGGTGCTGGGGCCGTCGAACCTGCGCGATACCACCGGGCTGGTGGTGGACTATGCAGGCGAACAGGCGATCAACTACCTGAACGTGGCCGAAGCCAGCAGCGACCACCCGGAAATCTCCGTGCTGCGCGTGGTGGACAAGCGCTACAGCACCAAATTCCGCTATGGCCAGCTCAACTCGCCGTTCGAGTACGAGAAGGTGCGGTATGTGTATACCCAGGCGCGCAAGTTGCAGATAGCCGAGTAAGCCGATCCGGCCCTATCGCCGGCAAGCCAGCTCCCACAGGTCCTCACAATGCCCGGGCCTTCGGTGGTCCTGTGGGAGCTGGCTTGCCGGCGATAGGGCCATGACAGGCAACCTCAAATCCCCAGGAACTGGCAAAGCTCCCGCTTCTTGGCCAAGGCATCCTTTCGCCCCAGCTCTATCAGCTCGCAGCAGTAACTGGCCTCGAACAGCAAATAGCTCAACACCCCCGCCCCGCTGGTGCGTGTCGCCCCCGGCCCGCGCAGGAACATGCGCAAGGCCGCCGGCAACTCGCGCCGATGCCGCGCGGCAATTTCGTCCAGCGGCTGGCTGGGCGCCACCACCAGCACGTCGATTGGCGCCAGGCCCAGGCGCCGGGCGTCCAGGTGCGCCGGCAACAGGTGGCTCAGGTGGTTGAGGCGCTGCAGCAGCTCGATGTCGTCTTCCAGGCTGTCAATGAACGTGCTGTTGAGCATGTGCCCGCCGATCTGCGCCAGGCTCGGCTGCTGGCCGCTGAACACCCGCTGGGTCGGCAATGGTGGCGCCGGCCGCTGCGGGTTGCCGCTGACCCCGACTACCAGTACCCGGCTGGCGCCCAGGTGCAGGGCCGGGCTGATCGGTGCCGACTGGCGTACCGCGCCATCACCGAAATATTCATCGCCCAACCGCACCGGGGCGAACAGTAGCGGGATGGCCGCGCTGGCCAGCAGGTGGTCGATGGTCAACGGCGTGGGCATGCCGATGCGGCGGTGGCGCAACCAGGCTTCGATGGTGCCGCGGCCCTGGTAGAAGGTCACCGCCTGGCCGGACTCGTAGCCAAACGCGGTCACCGCGACGGCGCGCAGTTGCTCGGCGGCCAGGGAGTGGGCGATACCGTCCAGGTTCAGGTGCGCCTGCAGCAAGCCGCGCAATGGGCTGCTGTCCAGTAGTGCCACTGGCGCCGGGCCACCCACGCCCAGCAGGTTGTGGGCGACGAAGCGGCTGGCCTGGCGGACCACACCGGGCCAGTCGCTGCGGATGACCAGGTGGCTGCGGAAGTTCTGCCAGAAGGCGGTGAGCCGTTGTACAGCGTCGCTGAAATGGGTGGCGCCGCTGGCCAGGGTGACGGCGTTGATGGCGCCGGCGGAGGTGCCGACGATGACCGGGAACGGGTTGTGCGCGCCAGCCGGCAGCAGCTCGGCGATGCCGGCCAGCACGCCGACCTGGTAGGCGGCGCGGGCGCCGCCGCCAGAAAGGATAAGACCGGTTACCGGGGGTGGGGCCATAGGAGTCCTTCCTGGGGTTGGTGTGCTGTCAGTGCCGACCCTTTCGCGGGTAAACCCGCTCCCACAGGTATTGCACAGCCTTCAAGGCCTGTGGAGAACCTGTGGGAGCGGGCGCGCCCGCGAATAGGCCGGCACAGGCAAAACAAAATTCAGCGCTTCTTCTTGTCATACAGCCGCGGCTCCCCTTCGGGCCGCGACTTGAACCGGCGGTGCGCCCACAGGTACTGCTCGGGGCATTCGCGCAACACGCTTTCCACCCACTGGTTGATGCGCAGGCAGTCAGCCTCTTCGCTCTCCCCGGGGAAATCCGCCAGCGGCGGGTGGATCACCAGGCGATAGCCGCTGCCATCCTCCAGGCGCTTCTGGGTGAACGGAATCACCTGTGCCTTGCCCAACCGGGCAAACTTGGTGGTGGCGGTCACCGTCGCCGCCGGGATGCCGAACAGTGGCACGAACAGGCTCTGCTTGGCGCCGTAGTCCTGGTCGGGTGCGTACCAGATCGCCCGGCCCGAACGCAGCAGCTTGAGCATGCCGCGCACGTCCTCGCGCTCCACCGCCAGCGAGTCGAGGTTATGCCGCTCGCGGCCGCTGCGCTGGATGAAGTCGAACAGCGGGTTGCCGTGCTCGCGGTACATGCCGTCGATGGTGTGCTGCTGGCCCAGTAGCGCGGCGCCGATTTCCAGGGTGGTGAAGTGCACCGCCATCAGGATGGCCCCCTGCCCCGCCTGCTGGGCGGCCTGCAGGTGCTCCAGCCCCTCGACATGGGCCAGACGCGCCAGCCGGGCCTTGGGCCACCACCAGCTCATGGCCATTTCGAAGAAGGCGATACCGGTGGAGGCGAAGTTGGCCTTGAGCAGGCGCTGCCGTTCGTCGACCGACAGCTCCGGGAAGCACAGCTCCAGGTTGCGCGCGGCAATGCGCCGCCGCTCCCCGGCAAAGCGGTACATCACCGCTCCCAGCGCGGCACCGACTTTCAACAGGACCCGGTACGGCAACTGGACCACCAGCCACAGCAGGCCCAGGCCCAGCCACAGGCCCCAGAAACGTGGGTGAAGGAAATAGGGACGAAAACGCGGGCGTTCCATTGAAGCTTCCGGAAAGACAAAGGCCGCGCATTCTACAACGGATCAGCGCATGTTGCGGGCAACCGGTCTTATCGTTATAAGTCAGGGCACTTTTTTCGCAACAAGCCGTCTATGCAGACCATGAGCCCAAACCACACACCCGACACCGCCTCCGTGTTCCAGCTCAAGGGCAGCATGCTCGCCATTACAGTGCTGGAACTGGCGCGCAATGACCTTGAAGCCCTCGACCGCCAACTGGCGGCCAAAGTCGCCCAGGCACCGAACTTCTTCAGCAACACGCCGCTGGTGCTGGCGCTGGACAAGCTGCCGGCCGACGAGGGGGCAATCGACCTGCCCGGCTTGATGCGGATCTGCCGCCACCACGGCCTGCGTACCCTGGCCATCCGCGCCAACCGCATCGAGGACATCGCCGCCGCCATCGCCATCGACCTGCCGGTGCTGCCGCCATCCGGCGCCCGCGAACGGCCGCTGGAGCCCGAACCCGAGGTGAAGAAGCCCGAGCCGGCCCCTGTCCCGCCGCCAATCCTCGAACCCGAGGTGCGCCCGACCCGCATCATCACTTCGCCAGTACGTGGCGGCCAGCAGATCTACGCCCAGGGCGGCGACCTGGTGGTGACCGGTTCGGTCAGCCCGGGGGCGGAACTTCTGGCCGATGGCAACATCCATGTGTACGGCGCCATGCGCGGCCGCGCCCTGGCCGGCATCAAAGGCAATACCAAGGCACGTATCTTCTGCCAGCAGATGACCGCCGAAATGGTCTCCATCGCCGGCCAGTACAAGGTATGCGAAGACCTGCGCCGCGACCCGCTGTGGGGCACTGGCGTGCAAGTCAGCCTGTCTGGCGACGTGTTGAACATCACCCGTCTTTAACGGATACTTGCCAGCATTTTTAGTGCAACTTTTCTTACCGTTGCCGTTTATTTGTATTTTTGCAGGGACTTGTGTCCCGATTATTTTAGGGGTGAAACACCTTGGCCAAGATTATCGTGGTTACTTCCGGCAAGGGGGGTGTGGGCAAGACCACCACCAGCGCCGCCATTGGTACCGGCCTCGCACTGCGTGGCCACAAGACCGTCATCGTCGACTTCGACGTGGGCCTGCGTAACCTCGACCTGATCATGGGCTGCGAACGCCGCGTGGTGTACGACTTCGTCAACGTGGTCAACGGCGAAGCCAACCTGCAACAGGCCCTGATCAAGGACAAGCGCCTCGAGAACCTGTACGTGCTGGCCGCCAGCCAGACCCGTGACAAGGACGCGCTGACCCAGGAAGGCGTGGAAAAGGTCCTGATGGAGCTGAAGAAAGACTTCGACTTCGTCATCTGCGACTCGCCGGCCGGTATCGAGAAAGGCGCACACCTGGCCATGTACTTTGCCGACGAAGCCGTCGTGGTCACCAACCCCGAGGTGTCCTCGGTACGTGACTCCGACCGCATGCTGGGCATCCTGTCGAGCAAGTCGCGCCGCTCCGAGAACGGCGAAGAGCCGATCAAGGAACACCTGCTGATCACCCGCTACCACCCGGAGCGCGTGGAAAAGGGCGAAATGCTGAGCATCGCCGACGTCGAAGAGATCCTGGCGATCAAGCTCAAGGGTGTGATCCCCGAGAGCCAGGCAGTGCTCAAGGCTTCCAACCAGGGTATCCCGGTCATCCTCGACGACCAGAGCGATGCCGGCCAGGCCTATAGCGATACCGTCGACCGTCTGCTGGGCAAAGAAAAGCCCCTGCGGTTCATCGAAGTGCCGAAGCAAGGATTCTTCGCGCGCCTGTTTGGAGGCAAGTAAACCATGAACCTTTTTGACTTCTTTCGTGGCAGACAGAAAACTACCAGCGCGTCGGTAGCGAAAGAGCGTCTACAGATCATCGTGGCGCACGAGCGCGGCCAACGCAGCGAACCGGACTACCTGCCAGCGCTGCAGAAAGAACTGCTGGAAGTGATCCGCAAATATGTGAACATCGGCAACGATGATGTGCATATCGAGCTGGAAAACCAGGGTAGCTGCTCGATTCTGGAGCTGAACATCACCTTGCCGGATCGCTGATCCGGCGACCAGGCTTTAATCATTGGGGCTGCTTTGCAGCCCATCGCGACACAAGGCCGCTCCTACAGGGGAAATGCATAACCCTGTAGGAGCGGCCTTGTGTCGCGATGGGCCGCAAGGCGGCCCCAGTGTTTTCCCCGATATAACCGAGACCAAGCAATGCCGCTGTCCAACATCCAGATCCTGCACGAAGACGCCGCCATCCTGGTGATCAACAAACCGACCCTGCTGCTGTCGGTACCCGGCCGCGCCGAGGACAACAAGGACTGCCTGATCACTCGCCTGCAGGAAAACGGCTACCCCGACGCGTTGATCGTGCACCGCCTGGACTGGGAAACTTCCGGCATCATCCTGCTGGCCCGGGATGCCGACAGCCACCGTGAGCTGTCGCGCCAGTTCCACGACCGCGAAACCGAAAAGGCCTACACCGCGCTGTGCTGGGGCCAGCCGGCGCTGGACAGCGGCAGCATCGACCTGCCGCTGCGCTACGACCCGCCGACCAAGCCACGGCATGTGGTGGACCACGAACAGGGCAAGCATGCGCTGACCTTCTGGCGCATCGTCGAGCGCTGCGGTGATTACTGCCGGGTAGAGCTGACACCGATTACCGGGCGTTCGCACCAGTTGCGCGTGCACATGCTGTCGATCGGGCACCCGTTGCTGGGCGACCGGCTGTATGCCAACCCCGAGGCACTGGCTGCCCACGAGCGGCTGTGCCTGCATGCCTCGATGCTGAGCTTTACCCACCCGGTGTCCGGGGAGCGGTTGAAGTTCGAGTGCCCTGCGCCTTTCTGATTGTGTACAGCCTGTACTGGCCTCTTCGCGGCTAAAGCCGCTCCCACAGGGACCGCACCGCTTTCGACGGTTGTGCAGTACCTGTGGGAGCGGCTTTAGCCGCGAAGAGGCAGACACAATTTGTCGACCTAATACGCTAAACTCGCGCCACTGCTGTCTGGAGTGAGCTATGCGCGACGTACTGAATTCTGGCCTTATCGATTTCCTCAAGGCCTCCCCCACGCCCTTCCACGCCACCGCCAGCCTGGCCCAGCGCCTGGAAGCTGCCGGCTACCAGCGCCTGGACGAGCGCGACAGCTGGGCCACAGTGCCTGGCGGCCGCTACTACGTCACCCGCAACGACTCGTCGATCATCGCCATCAAGCTGGGCAAGCAGGCACCGTTGCTGAACGGTATCCGCATGGTCGGCGCCCACACCGACAGCCCGTGCCTGCGGGTCAAGCCGCAGCCCGAGCTGCAGCGCCAGGGCTTCCTGCAACTGGGCGTCGAAGTGTATGGCGGCGCCCTGCTGGCGCCATGGTTCGACCGCGACCTGTCGCTGGCCGGCCGGGTCACCTACCGCCGTGACGGCAAGGTCGAAAGCCAGCTGATCGACTTCAAGCTGCCGATCGCGGTCATCCCCAACCTGGCAATCCATCTCAACCGCACCGCCAACGAAGGCTGGGCGATCAACCCGCAGAACGAGCTGCCGCCGATCCTGGCCCAGGTGGCGGGTGACGAGCGCATCGACTTCCGCGCCCTGCTCACCGAGCAACTGGCCCGCGAGCACGAGCTGATCGCCGATGTGGTGCTGGATTACGAGCTGAGCTTCTACGACACCCAGGATGCCGCGCTGGTCGGCCTGAACGGCGACTTCATCGCCGGTGCGCGCCTGGACAACCTGTTGTCGTGCTATGCCGGCCTGCAGGCACTGCTGGCCGCCGACAGCGACGAAACCTGCGTACTGGTGTGCAACGACCATGAAGAAGTCGGCAGTTGCTCGGCCTGTGGCGCCGACGGGCCGATGCTGGAGCAGACCCTGCAACGCCTGCTGCCGGATGGCGACGCCTACGTGCGCACCATCCAGCGCTCGCTGATGGTGTCGGCCGACAACGCACACGGCGTGCACCCCAACTACGCCGACAAGCACGACGGCAACCACGGGCCCAAGCTCAACGCCGGGCCGGTAATCAAGGTGAACAACAACCAGCGCTACGCTACCAACAGCGAGACCGCCGGGTTCTTCCGCCACCTGTGCATGGCCGAGGAAGTGCCGGTGCAGAGCTTCGTGGTACGCAGCGACATGGGCTGTGGCTCGACCATCGGGCCGATTGCAGCCAGCCACCTGGGCGTGCGTACGGTGGATATCGGCTTGCCGACCTTTGCCATGCATTCGATTCGCGAGCTGTGCGGTAGCCATGACCTGGCGCACCTGGTGAAGGTGCTGAGCGCCTTCTACCGTTGCCGCGAGTTGCCTTGATGCCTTGATGCAAACAGGCCTGGCCTCTTCGCGGGCTCGCCCGCTCCCACAGGATCATCACAGCATTCAAGGTCTGTGCAGTACCTGTGGGAGCGGGCATGCCCGCGAAGAGGCCGGGCCTGCTCAAGGTCAATCCCGCTTCGCCCGCTACCCGCTATGCTTGTTACATGGCCCCACTGCAAAAGGATTGCTGTCCATGTCCCCGTTCCTGTCCCTGTTCGTGCCGGTGTTTCTGTTCCTGATGCTGCTGACCATCGGTTTCAGCCTGCGCGAGCGCAACATCGGCGTACTGATGATGTGGATCGGTACCTTGGGCATCTTCGGCCTCACCTGCTGGAAGATCCTCGAGAAACTGCCGTCATAAACCTCTACACTCGGCCAATCGTTTGACCTGAGGTAGTTTTGCCAGTGCCTGCCCTCCTGCGTTGCCTGTTCCTGCTGCTGTTCCTGTTTGTCACCCCGTTACAGGCTGCGGGCCTGCCAGGCCTGCTGGGTGGCAGCGCGCCCGCGCAACCTGAGGCCAGCGAACCGCTGGGCAAGTCGCTGGACGAGGTGATCAAGAACCTGGAAAACGACCAGCAGCGGGCCAAGTTGCTGGCCGACCTGAAAAAGCTGCGCGACGCCACCAGGCAATCGCAACCCACCGTCGAACAGGGCGTGCTCGGCCTGATCGGCGGCGCCCTGCATGACTTCGAAAAGCAGTTCAGCGGCGATGCCAGCCCGTTCCATCGCTGGGCCGCGGAAATCGAACAGGCCCAGGCCGAACTGACCGAGTTGATGGTGCCGGTGCACCAGTGGCCGGCCATCCTGTTCGGCTTTGCCGCCGTCATTGCCGTCTGGAGCGTGCTGGCCTACGCCTTCAACTGGGTCGGGCATCGGGTACGCCTGCGTTTTGGCCTGAGCGAGGAACTGCCACAGCACCCGCGCACCTGGGACCTGGTGCGCTTTGCCCTGCGCAAGCTGGGCCCGTGGCTGGTTGCGCTGTTGTTCACCGTGTACCTGAGCTTCGTGCTGCCGCCGTCGCTGGGCAAGTCGCTGGCCATGGTGCTGGCCTACGCACTGGTGGTCGGCACCTGCTTCTCGGCCATCTGCGTGGTCGCCTTCTCGCTGCTCGACGGCCCCCACCGCCACCGCGCCCTGCACATCCTGCGCCACCAGGCGTTTCGCCCGCTGTGGCTGATCGGCAGCTTCGCCGCGTTTGGCGAAGCGATGAGCGACCCGCGCCTGATGGTCGCCCTCGGCACCCACCTGGCCCACGCACTGGCCACCCTGGCCAACGTGATTGCGGCGCTGTGCACCGGGCTGTTCATCCTGCGCTTCCGCCGCCCGATCGCCCACCTGATTCGCAACCAGCCACTGTCACGGCGCCTGACCCGACGCACCCTCAGCGACACCATCGAGATCCTCGGCAGCTTCTGGTTCGTGCCGGCACTGATCCTGGTGGCGATTTCGCTGTTCGCTACCTTTATCTCGGCCGGCGACACCAGCACCGCCCTGCGCCAGTCGCTGATGTGCACGGTGCTGGTGGTGGTGTGCATGGTGCTAAACGGCCTGGTGCGCCGCCACGCAGCCAACCCCAAGCGCGCCAACAAGCGCCAGGCGGTGTACGCCGAGCGCCTGCGCAACTTCGGTTACCTGCTGGTGCACCTGTTCATCTGGCTGGTGTTCATCGAGTTGGGGCTGCGCGTGTGGGGCCTGTCGATGATCAGCTTCGCCGAGGGCGACGGCCACGACATAAGCGTGCGCCTGCTGGGCCTGGCCGGCACGCTGATCGTCGCCTGGCTGGTGTGGATCCTTGCCGACACCGCCGTGCACCACGCCCTGGTGCGCTCGCGCCGAGGCCTGGCCAACGCCCGCGCGCAAACCATGATGCCGTTGATCCGCAACGTGATGTTCGTGGTCATCTTCATCATCGCGGTGATCGTCGCCCTGGCCAACATGGGCATGAACGTCACCCCGCTGCTGGCGGGTGCCGGTGTAATCGGCCTGGCCATCGGCTTTGGTGCGCAGTCACTGGTGGCCGACCTGATCACCGGGCTGTTCATCATCATCGAGGACTCGCTGGCCATCGACGACTACGTCGATGTGGGTGGGCACCTGGGCACGGTGGAGGGGCTGACCATCCGTACCGTGCGCCTGCGTGACATCGACGGCATCGTGCATACCATCCCGTTCAGCGAGATCAAGAGCATCAAGAACTACTCCCGCGAGTTCGGTTACGCGATCTTCCGCGTGGCGATCCCGCACAGCATGAACATCGACCAGGCGATCACGCTGATTCGCGAAGTGGGGCAGAAGCTGCGCAACGACCCGCTGATGCGCCGCAACATCTGGTCGCCGCTGGAGCTGCAGGGGGTGGAGAGCTTCGAGTCGGGGTCGGCGATCTTGCGGGCGCGGTTCAAGACTGCGCCGATCAAGCAGTGGGAGGTGTCGCGGGCGTTCAACCTGGCGTTGAAGCGGCAGCTGGATGAGGCGGGGCTGGATTTGGCTACGCCGCGGTTGTCGGTGCAGGTGGTGACGGCCGGGGGTGGCGGGATGGCGGAAACCGGTTCCGCCAGTTAGGACCCTATCGCCGGCAAGCCAGCTCCCACAGGGATAGCGCATGGCTCGAGGCCGATGCTTTCGGGGTGGGAGCTGGCTTGCCGGCGATGGGCTGCAAAGCAGCCCCAAAAAACCATGGTCAACCCGCCTGGGCGCGGATGCGGATGGCATCATGCCGCCAATACTCCAGGTCGCAGTCGATCAGGTGCCCATGCTGGTCACTGTTGACCCGGGTGATATGCAACCCTGGGCTTCCCGCCGACACCTTCAAGGCACTGGCCGCCTCCACCGGCAACGCCGTCGGCAAGATCTCGAAGCACACCTGCCCATACTGGATGCCATACACCCGCCCATAAATCTCGGTCAGCGACTGGGCCAGGTCCTGTTCGAGAATCTCCGGGAAGTACCGGGGGTTGAGGTAGTGCTCGGCATACAGCACTGCCCGCCCATCGATCCGCCGTAACCGGCAGATACGCACCACACTGGACAACGCCGGCAGCTGCAAGCGCGCACAGATGGCCGCCGAGGCCGGCTGCAGCCGCGCCGACAACAGTTCGGTACTGGGCGCCCGCCCCTGGTCGCGGACCATGGCATGGAAGTGGCTGCGCTCGATCAGGTCGTAGGTCAGCCGTTCGGGCGCGACGAACCAGCCGCGACGCTCTTCGCGGTAGATCAGCCCCTGGGCTTCCAGCTGCACCAGCGCCTCACGCAGGGTAATGCGCGTGGTATCGAACACCTCGCTGAGCTTGCGCTCGGCCGGCAGCTTGCCGCCCGGCGCCAGCAGGCCGTGCTCGATCTGCTCCTGCAGAGCGTGACAGATGGCTGTTACCGCACGCGGTGGCATCGACTGCATCAAAGGTTACCTATCTGGACTAGTCCAGCCCCAGAACAGGGCACTTGGAGAATAGTGCAAGCCTAGGCAGGGCTGATGAACATCCTGTGACAAAGGCTTTGGCCAGACACTGCCAGAAACGCGCCAACCCAGCAGAACCGGGGCGGCTGCGTGGTCTACGCTGTAGCTTCAGGGCCTTCACCGGCCCTTCCCTACATCAAACTGTCACGCAAGCAGCCTACCTTGGCTCAAGGTTTGCTGACCTAGACCAACGGTCACCAGACAACGGCTTCACTCATAACAACCATCGCTAAAGGCACCCACCCAAGGAGCTTCGGATGAAAAAGTTGTTCATGGCGTCACTGCTCGGTTCGGCCATCGCCCTGTGTACCACGGCCATGGCCGCCGATACCGACCTCAAGGCCCTGGAAGACGCCGCCCGCAAGGAAGGCAACGTCAACAGCGTGGGCATGCCCGATGCCTGGGCCAACTGGAAAGGCACCTGGGAAGATCTGGCCAGCAAGTACGGCCTCAAGCACAGCGACACCGACATGAGCTCGGCCCAGGAAATCGCCAAGTTCGAAGCCGAGAAGGACAACGCCAGCGCCGACATCGGCGACGTGGGTGCCGCCTTCGGCCCGATCGCCGTGAGCAAGGGCGTGAGCCAGCCGTACAAGCCGAGCACCTGGGACCAGGTGCCGACGTGGGCCAAGGACAAGGACGGCCACTGGGCGCTGGCCTATACCGGCACCATCGCCTTCATCATCAACAAGGACCTGGTCAAGGAAGGCGAGCGGCCAACCTCCTGGCATGACCTGGAAAAAGGCAAGTACAAGGTCGCCATCGGTGATGTCGGCACCGCTGCCCAGGCCGCCAACGGCGTGCTGGCTGCTGCGATCGCCTACAAGGGTGACGAGACCAACCTGGCACCGGGCCTGCAGCTGTTCACCAAGCTGGCCCAGCAGAAGCGCCTGTCGCTGGCCAACCCGACCATCCAGACCCTGGAGAAGGGCGAAGTGGAAGTGGGCGTGGTGTGGGACTTCAACGGCCTGAGCTACCGTGAACAGATCGACCCCAAGCGTTTCGAAGTGCTGATCCCGTCGGATGGCTCGGTGATCTCCGGCTATACCACCGTCATCAACAAGTACGCCAAGCACCCGAATGCGGCCAAGCTGACGCGTGAATACATCTTCAGCGACGCCGGGCAGATCAACCTGGCCAAGGGGCATGCGCGGCCGATCCGTGCCGAGCACCTGAAGCTGCCGGACGATGTGCAGGCCAAGCTGCTGCCCAACGAACAGTACAAGGCCGCGCAGCCGATCAAGAATGCCGAGGCCTGGGAAGCGAGCTCGAAGAAACTGCCGCAGATGTGGCAGGAGCAGGTGATCATCGAGATGGAGTAAGGGGCTATCTTCTGTAGCGCCTGAACAGGCCTCATCGCCGGCAAGCCAGCTCCCACAGGTACCCCACTGGGTCTGAATCCTGTGGTAGACCTGTGGGAGCTGGCTTGCCGGCGATGAAGGCAACGCGGTTTATGACTGGAGCCACCATGCAACACAACGTCATCCTGGTCCTGCTCGACGGCCTCAACTATCAGGTCGCCCACCACGCCATGGGCCACCTGCACGCCTACGTCGAGGCCGACCGTGCCGCGCTGTACCGCGTGGAATGCGAACTGCCGTCGCTGTCGCGGCCGCTGTACGAGTGCATCCTCACCGGTGTGCCGCCGATCGACAGCGGCATCGTGCACAACAACGTCAACCGCCTGTCCAACCAGCGCAGCGTGTTCCACTACGCCCGCGAGGCCAACCTGGGCACTGCGGCGGCGGCCTATCACTGGATGAGCGAACTGTACAACCGCTCGCCCTTCGACCCGCAGCGTGACCGCCATACCCACGCACCGAAACTGCCGATCCAGCACGGGCTGTTCTACTGGGACGACCGTTACCCCGATTCGCACCTGCTGGCCGATGGCGAATACCTGCGCCGCCGCCACGCCCCCAACTTCCTGCTGGTGCACCCGATGAGCATCGACGATGTCGGCCACCATCACGGCCTGGACAGCAGCCAGTACCGCAACGCCGCGCGCAGCGCCGACATTCTGCTGGCCGACTACCTGCCAGGCTGGCTCGAAGAGGGCTACCAGGTACTGGTCACCGCCGACCACGGCATGAACAACGACCGCTCGCACAATGGCCTGCTGACCGAGGAGCGCGAAGTGCCACTGTTCGTCTTCGGCGATGCCTTCAGCCTCGACCCAGCGGCCAAACCGCTGCAGACCGAGCTGTGCGGGACCATCTGCGAGCTGCTCGGCGCAGCGCATGACAAGAGCGTCTGCCGGGAGCTGCTGAAGTGACCACACCCAAGAGCAGCAGCGCCCGTGGCCGCTACCTGGCCCTGCTCTGCCTGCTACCGTTCGCCGTGTTCTTCGTCATCTTCCAGATCGCCCCGCTGGCCTGGGTGGCGATCAACAGCCTGCAATCGGAAGCGGGTTGGGGCGTGGACAACTTCAGCAAGGTATTCGCCTCGAAGTTCTACCTGCAGGCGCTGCAACGCAGCCTGGAGATCAGCTTCTGGTCGAGCCTGTTCGGCATCGTCATCGCCACCCTCGGCGCCTACTCGCTGCGCCAGGTGGACTCGAAGCTGCGCGACTTCGTCAGCGCCTTCGCCAACATGACCAGCAACTTCGCCGGTGTGCCGCTGGCCTTCGCCTTCATCATCCTGCTCGGTTTCAACGGCGCGCTGACCCTGCTGCTGAAGCAGGTCGGCCTGCTGGAGGACTTCAGCATCTATTCCAAGAGCGGGCTGATCCTGGTGTACACCTACTTCCAGATCCCGCTTGGCGTGTTGCTGCTGTACCCCGCGTTCGACGCCCTGCGTGAAGACTGGCGCGAGTCGGCCGCGCTGCTGGGCGCCAACCACTGGCAATTCTGGCGGCACATCGGCCTGCCGGTGCTGACCCCGGCACTGCTGGGCACCTTCGTCATCCTGTTGGCCAACGCCCTCGGTGCCTATGCCACCGTGTACGCGCTGACCACCGGCAACTTCAACGTACTGCCGATCCGCATCGCCGGCCTGGTGGCCGGTGACATCAGCCTCGATCCCAACCTGGCCAGCGCCCTGGCGATGGTCCTGGTGGGGCTGATGACGCTGGTCACGGTGGTGCATCAATGGCTGCTGAAAAGGAGCTACCATGCGCGCTGACGCCCGTTCCGGCGGCTGGTACCACCGCGCCGTGGTCTACCTGCTGTTCCTCATCCTGCTGCTGCCGCTGGCCGGCACCCTGCTCTACTCGCTGGCCACCAGCTGGTCGGCCAGCCTGCTGCCCAGCGGCCTGACCTTCAAGTGGTACATCGCGCTGTGGAGCGAGCCGCGCTTCCTGGCTGCCTTCGGCCAGTCGCTGCTGGTGTGCGTGGGCGCGCTGCTGCTGTCGGTGGTGCTGATCCTGCCGCTGCTGTTCGTGGTGCACTACCACTTCCCCAGGCTCGACGCGCTGATGAACATCCTCATCCTGCTGCCGTTCGCGGTGCCGCCGGTGGTGTCGTCGGTGGGGCTGCTGCAGCTGTATGGCAGCGGGCCCATGGCCATGGTCGGCACGCCGTGGATCCTGATCGGCTGCTACTTCACCATTGCCCTGCCGTTCATGTACCGGGCCATCACCAACAACCTGCAGGCGATCAACCTGCGCGACCTGATGGACGCCGCCCAGCTGCTGGGCGCCAGCACCTGGCAGGCGGCGCTGCTGGTGGTGCTGCCGAACCTGCGCAAGGGCCTGATGGTGGCACTGCTGCTGTCGTTCTCGTTCCTGTTCGGCGAGTTCGTGTTCGCCAACCTGCTGGTCGGCACCCGCTACGAGACCCTGCAGGTGTACCTGAACAACATGCGCAACAGCAGCGGCCACTTCAACAGCGCGCTGGTGATCTCATACTTCGCCTTCGTGCTGGTACTGACCTGGGTCGCCAACCGCCTGAACAAGGACAAGACCTGACATGAGCTTCGTCAGCGTACAGAAACTGCAAAAAAGCTACGCCGGCAGCCCGGTGTTCGAGAACATCGACTGCCGTATCGAACGCGGCGAGTTCGTTACCCTGCTTGGCCCGTCCGGTTGCGGCAAGTCCACGCTGCTGCGCTGCATCGCCGGGCTCACCCCGGTGGACAGCGGGCAAATCCTGCTCGACGGCCAGGACATCGTGCCGCTGAGCCCGCAAAAGCGCGGTATCGGCATGGTGTTCCAGAGCTATGCGCTGTTCCCCAACATGACCGTGGAGCAGAACGTCGCCTTCGGCCTGCGCATGCAGAAGGTCAAGGCCGACGAAAGCCAGGCCCGGGTACGCGAGGCGCTGGAGCTGGTGGAGCTGGGCAACTTCGCCGGGCGCTACCCGCACCAGTTGTCCGGCGGCCAGTGCCAGCGCGTGGCCCTGGCCCGTTCGCTGGTCACCCGCCCGCGCCTGCTGCTGCTCGACGAGCCGCTGTCGGCGCTGGATGCGCGCATCCGCAAGCACCTGCGCGAGCAGATCCGCGCCATCCAGCGCGAGCTGGGGCTGACCACCATCTTCGTCACCCACGACCAGGAAGAGGCGCTGACCATGTCCGACCGCATCTTCCTGATGAACCAGGGCCGCATCGTCCAGAGCGGCGATGCCGAAACCCTCTACACCGCGCCGGTGGACCTGTTTGCCGCCGGCTTCATCGGCAACTACAACCTGCTCGACGCCGACAGCGCCAGCCGCCTGCTGCAGCGCCCGGTGGCCAGCCGCCTGGCGATCCGCCCCGAGTCGATCACATTGGGCATCAACGGCGAAATGGACGCCGAAGTGCGCAGCCACAGCCTGCTGGGCAACGTGATCCGCTACCGGGTGCGGGTGCGCGAGGTGGAACTGGTGGTCGACGTGCTCAACCGCTCACCGTCCGACCTGCACGCGGACGGGCAACGGGTAAGCTTGTCGATCGACCCCACGGCGCTACGAGAAGTGGCCTAAGGAGAATCAACACCATGGCACTGGCAATTTTCGATCTGGACGAAACCCTGATCCACGGCGACTGCGCGTCGCTGTGGAGCGAGCAGATGGCCCGGCTGGGCTGGGTCGACGGCAAGGATTTCCTGCGCCGCGACCATGAGTTGATGGAAGCCTACGGCAGGGGCCACCTGCGGATGGAGGAGTACATGGCCTTCAGCCTGGAGCCGATTGCCGGGCGCACCCTGGAAGAGGTCGAGCACCTGGTGGCGCCATGGGTCGAAGAGGTGATCGAGCCGATCATCTACGGCGACGCCTGCCGCTGCATTGCCGAGCACCGCAAGCGCGGTGATCGCATCCTGATCATTTCGGCGTCGGGTACGCACCTGGTCGGGCCGATTGCGGCGCGGCTTGGGGTGGACGAATACCTGGCGATCGAACTGGAGGCGGTGAACGGGGTTTATACCGGCAAGACCCATGGGGTGCTGACCTATCGCGAAGGGAAGATCACGCGGTTGCTGGAGTGGCTGGACCAGGAGCAGGAGAACCTGGAGGGGGCGAGTTTCTATTCCGACTCGCGGAACGATTTGCCGCTGTTGTTGAAGGTGGATCATCCGCATGTGGTGAACCCGGATGCGGTGTTGCGGGAGCATGCCGAGATCAATGGCTGGCCGGTTCTGAGCTGGAGCTGAAGATTTGTGTGGGCCTCTTCGCGGGCACGCCCGCTCCCACAGGAGTCACCACAAACTTGAATATTGTGGAGTCCCTGTGGGAGCGGGCGTGCCCGCGAAAGGGCCAGGCCTGCTTACATCAGGCTAGGGTCTATCACCATCACCAGCTTGCCCGACACCTGGTTGGTCTCAAGCTCGGCATACGCCGCCTGGGCAAACTCCACCGGGTAGGTGTCCACCAACTGCGGCGACAGGCGCCCTTCGGCAAACAGCGGCCACACCTGCTGCTGCAACTCGCGCAGCAGTTCGGCCTTGAAGCCGTCATCGCGGTTGCGCAGCGTGGAACCGGTAATTTCCAGGCGCTTGCCCAGTACCTGTGCCAGGTCCAGCTCGAACTTGCGCCCGCCCATCAGGCCGATGATCACCCAGCGCCCGTCACGCGCCAGCAGCTTGAGGTTGAGCTCGCCGTAGCTGGCGCCCACCGGGTCGAGAATCACATCGAACGGGCCGAAACCTTCCAGCACCTCCAGGTTCTCGTTGCGTACTACACCGCCGGCGGCGCCCAGCGCCTCGCAGTAGGCCAGGCGGTCCTGCGAACCGACGCTGACCCACACCGGGCTGCCGAATGCCTTGCACAGCTGGATGGCGGCCGAACCAACGCCGCTGGCGCCAGCGTGCACCAGCACTTTCTCGCCGGCTTTAACGCCACCCAGCTGGAAGATGTTCAGCCAGGCAGTGGCATACACCTCCGGCAACGCCGCCGCCTCGTGCAGGCTCAGGCCTTCGGGCACCGGCAGCACGTGGCGGGCATCCACCACCACTTCCTCGGCCATGGCGCCGCTGGCCAGCAGCGCGCACACCCGGTCACCCACCCGCCAGTCGGCACCGGCACCCACTTCCTCGATCACCCCGGCGCACTCCAGGCCCATGTAAGGGCTGGCGCCTGGCGGTGGTGGATACAAACCTTTCATCTGCAGCAGATCGGCGCGGTTCAGCCCCGCTGCGGCCACGCGAATACGCACCTGGCCAGCGTCACAGGTCGGGCGCTGCGCCTCGACCCAAGCCACATGTCCGTCAACGCCTTGCAATGCCTTCACAGTGCCTCCATAGTTGAATCATATGACCGAGCCTGGGTGAGCATGTCCCAGGCTTTTTGCAGTATGCGCCCGGCTCCCATGGAACCGGCGAACGGAAAAGACGGCCTACTATGCGTGATCAATTGCCTCCACGTCGAATCAGCATGAAGCATTTCCTCCCAAGCACCGCCCTGGCCCTGATGATCGGCCTGGGCAGCCTCACGCTCGGCGGCAATGCGGCGGCCGCCAACAAGTGGGACAGCCTGCAGCCGGACCGCGACGAGATCGTCGCCAGCCTCAACGTGGTGGAATTGCTCAAGCGCCACCACTACAGCAAGCCGCCACTGGACGACGCCCGTTCGGCCATCATCTATGACAGCTACATCAAGCTGCTGGACCCGGCGCGCAGCTACTTCACCGCCGCCGACATCGCCGAATTCGACAAATGGAAAACGCAATTCGACGATTTCCTCAAGAGCGGTAACCTGGACCCGGGCTTCACCATCTACAAACGCTACCTGGACCGCGTCAAGCAACGCCTGGACTTCGCCCTGGCCGAGCTGAACAAGGGCGTGGACAAGATCGACTTCAACGCCAAGGAAACCTTGCTGATCGACCGCAAGGACGCCCCGTGGATGAAGGACCAGGCCGAGCTCGACGACTTGTGGCGCAAACGCGTCAAGGACGAAGTGCTGCGCCAGAAGATCGCCGGCAAGGAACCCAAGCAAATCCAGGAAACCCTGACCAAGCGCTACAAGAACCAACTGTCGCGCCTGGACCAGACCCGTGCCGAGGACATCTTCCAGGCCTACATCAACACCTTCGCCCAGTCCTACGACCCGCACACCAACTACCTGTCGCCGGACAACGCGGAAAACTTCGACATCAACATGAGCCTGTCGCTGGAAGGCATCGGCGCAGTGCTGCAAAGCGACAACGACCAGGTCAAGATCGTGCGCCTGGTGCCGGCTGGCCCGGCGGCCAAGACCAAGCAGGTGGCACCGGCCGACAAGATCATCGGCGTGGCCCAGGGCAACAAGGAAATGGTCGACGTGGTCGGCTGGCGCCTGGACGAAGTGGTCAAGCTGATCCGCGGCCCGAAAGGCTCGGTGGTGCGCCTGGAGATCATCCCGGCCAGCAACGCGCCTAGCGACCAGACCAGCAAGATCGTGTCGATCACCCGCGAGGCGGTGAAGCTCGAAGAGCAGGCAGCGAAGAAGTCGGTGCTCAAGCTCAAGCAGGACGGGCGTGACTACAAGCTGGGCATCATCGAGATCCCGGCCTTCTACCTCGACTTCAAGGCCTACCGCGCCGGTGACCCGGAGTACAAGAGCACCACGCGGGACGTGAAGAAGCTGCTCACCGAACTGCAGAAAGAAAAAGTCGACGGCGTGGTCATCGACCTGCGCAACAACGGCGGCGGCTCGCTGCAAGAAGCCACCGAGCTGACCAGCCTGTTCATCGAGAAAGGCCCGACCGTGCTGGTGCGCAACAGCGACGGCCGTGTCGACGTGCTGGAAGACGAAAACCCCGGTGCCTTCTACAAGGGCCCGCTGGCGCTGCTGGTCAACCGCCTGTCGGCCTCGGCTTCGGAGATCTTCGCCGGTGCCATGCAGGACTACCACCGTGCGCTGATCATCGGTGGCCAGACCTTCGGCAAAGGCACCGTGCAGACCATCCAGCCACTCAACCATGGCGAGCTGAAGCTAACCCTGGCCAAGTTCTACCGTGTTTCCGGGCAGAGCACCCAGCACCAGGGCGTGCTGCCGGACATCGACTACCCGTCGATCATCGACACCAAGGAAATCGGCGAAAGCGCCCTGCCCGAGGCCATGCCATGGGACACCATTCGCCCGGTGGTCAAGCCGGCGGCCGACCCGTTCAAGCCGTTCCTGGCCCAGCTCAAGGCGCAGCATGAAGCGCGCAGCGACAAGGACGCGGAGTTCACCTACATCCGCGACCGCCTGGCCCTGACCCAGAAGCTGATGAACGAGAAGACCGTCAGCCTCAACGAGCAGGACCGCCGTGCACGCCACGACGAAATCGAGGCCAAGCAGCTGGCGCTGGAGAACATCCGCCGCAAGGCCAAGGGTGAAGAGCCGCTGAAGGAGCTGAAGAAAGAGGACGAGGACGCGCTGCCGACCGAGGATGAAAACACCAAGCCGGAAGACGATGCCTATCTGTCGGAAACCGGTCGCATCCTGATCGACTACCTGAGTGCGAGCACCAAGGTGGCCAAGAAGTAAGGCACTGCGGCAATGATGGCAAATTAGTTTCACTTGTCATCAAACAGTCATCGCGCTGTCGTGAAATAGAGGGGCCGGGCGTGGAAACGCCCGGCCCTTTCATTTTCAGGAATACGTCATGACCGTCGCCGAACAGCTCAGTGCCTTGAGTGCCATCCTGGCTCAACGCAGCATCCACAGTCTGTTCCAGCCGATCATGTGCCTGAGCGAGCAACGGGTTTTCGGCCATGAAGCATTGAGCCGAGGGCCCTCCAACAGCCCGCTGCACGCACCGCTGAACCTGTTTACCATCGCCCGCCAGGCCGGCCGCCTGACCGAGCTGGAGGCTGCCTGCCGGGAAAGCGCCTGCCGGCGTTTCAGCGAACAGCAGCTGCAGGGCAAGCTGTTTCTCAACATCTCGCCGGAATCGCTGCTGGAGCCGCACTACCCCTCCGGGCAGACCCTGAAACTGCTCGAACAGGTCGGCCTGCCGCCCAGCCGGGTGGTGATCGAATTGACCGAACACACCCCGACCGACGACTTCCAGCTGCTGTCCAATGCCCTGCACCACTACCGGGACATGGGCTTCTCGATTGCCATCGACGATCTGGGGGCGGGTTATTCGAGCCTGCGCCTGTGGTCGGAGCTGCGCCCCGAATACGTGAAGATCGACCGACATTTCATCGACGGCATCCACCGCGACCCGCTCAAGCGTGAGTTCGTAGGTTCGATTTTGCAGATTGCTCGGGCGTCGAAGGCGCAGGTGATTGCCGAAGGCATCGAGCTGGCGGAAGAGCTGGCGGTGCTGGTGGAGATGGGCGTGGACCTGGTGCAGGGCTACCTGCTGGGGCGGCCGCAGGAGCTGGGAGCGCGCGAAAGCAGGCCGCTACCGGCGCTGATGAGCGTTCCGCAGGCCGAACAGCCGACGGTGCGGCTCAATGCGACGATTGGGCAGTTGCTGGAGCTGTTTGGCCGGCACCGGCACCTGGAGGTATTGGAGGTGGTAGATGCCGATGGCAGGGCTTGTGGATTGATCCACAGGGATGCGCTGCCTGTTATGGCCTCTTCGCGGGCATGCCCGCTCCCACAGGTTCATCACGGATCTTGAGCCTTGTGCTGTACCTGTGGGAGCGGGCGTGCCCGCGAAGAGGCCGGAACAGGTAACGCTTCAGGCCGTTTCGGGGTAGCTGTACTCGAACACCCTGACCACCTCGGAGGCATGCCATGAGGCCGCTTCCATGCCGTCGACCGGCCCGGAAAATCGGCCCAACCGTTCAACGCATTCAAAGAAGCCGGTACGCGGCAAACGGCTGGCACCCTGGCTGATCACCAGCGAGCTGCGCAATGGCTGCTCGGCGCGGGCATCCAGCACCGCCAGGTACTCAAGCGCGGCTGTCAGCGTCTGCATGGCCGGGCTGGGCAACTGCAAGCGCTCGATCAGCGCTCGATACGTCAGCAAGTGACGTTGACGACGGGCCAGGTCAAGCTCGCCCAGCAGGTTATCCCAGTGCTGACGGCTGATCCTGACCTGGCTCATGATGGCTCGCTCCAGCCAGCCACCCCCAGATGCCAGGCCAGGGCTCGGCGGATGGCAGCATCCGGCTGGCGTTCGCCCGATTCGATCATGGCCAGGTAAGCCGGGCTTACCCCGACATTGCGCGCCAGTTGCTCAGGGGCAATGCCCTTGGCCTGGCGAATCTGTGCCACTTCGCTGAAGGCCGGCAATGGCGCACTGGCTGCATCGCCCTGTGCTTCACTGGCAACCACCTCGGCGGGTGCCTGCCCTGCGGCCTTGAGCAGTGCCTGGTGCTGTTCCCAGGGAACGACGGCGTACTCGGGTTGACCGTCCCGGCTGATGACCTGAATACCCATTACAAACCCCTTTAAAAAGGATTACAGCATGTAATCCGTAGGCATAACCCTTATGCCAATTATATTACCAACTCTGGGGTCTGTGCAGTTGCGCTGCGGTTGCGGCCAGTTTCACTGCGTGTTGCGTTCCAACCGCAGCGCTTCGGGGGTGGCCGGCAGGCGCTCGACCACGCGCAGCCGCTCGGGCGCCTGGCTGTCGCGCCAGGCCTTGAAGCGCGCCAGTTCGTCAGCCACGGTCTTAAGCACCCAACCCAGTACCGCGATGTCGTCGAGGAAACCCACGCCCAGCAGCCAGTCGGGGATGGCGTCGATGGGGCTGACGAAATACAGCAGCCCGGCGACGATGGTGACCAGCGCCTTGGGGCTGATGGCGCGGTACTCGCCGCGCCACCAGGCAAGGCACAGCGACTGCAGCAGCTTCACGTCTTCACGCAACTGGCCGATGCGCGGGCCTTTGCGGGCTACCGCAAACAGCAAGGCCGGCAACCGGCCACAGCTGAGCAGGCGCTCGGCCAAGGGCAGGAAACGGGCGAAATTCCAGGGTGCGCTCATGGAGCCTCCAAGAGGAAAAGGTTATCCACATTTATTGTGGATAACCTTGTGAACAGGGCGACGTTTCCGACCCCAGGTGCCTGCCAGGCAAGGGCCCCGGTCAGATCGGGCGTTTTTTACACAGTCGTTTCACACCTTGGGTGCGTACGCCGCAAACGGTTTGCGTCAGAAGCATTCTGCTTCTTCACGCTGCATTTCCTCGGACAGTATCAGCAGTTGCAGGTTCGTCCAACTACCCGGCACAAACGAAAACGCCCCGTCAGGACGGGGCGTTTTGCGTGGGCCAGCCAGTGTTACTTGGCAGGCGCTTCGGCCGGGGCCTCGGCAGGAGCTTCCGCTTCCGGCTCGGCGCCTTGCAGCTGGGCCGGATCCTTGATGGCGATCAGTTCCAGGTCGAATACCAGTACCGAGTTGGCCGGGATCAGCGGGCTTGGGCTCTGCGCACCGTAGGCCAGTTCAGCCGGGATGAACAGCTTGTACTTCTCGCCGACGTGCATCAGCTGCAGGCCTTCGACCCAACCCGGGATCACGCCGCTGACCGGCAGGTCGATCGGGCTGCCGCGCTCGACGGAGCTGTCGAACACCTTGCCATCGATCAGCTTGCCTTCGTAGTGGACGGTGACCACGTCGGTCGCCTTGGGCTGCGGGCCGTCGGCCTTCTTGACCACTTCGTACTGCAGGCCCGAGGCAGTGGTGACCACGCCTGGCTTCTTGGCGTTTTCCTCGAGGAACTTCTTGCCGGCGGAGGCGGCTTCTTCGCTAGCCTTGGCCAGGCGCTCTTCGGCACGCTTCTGCAGCGCGGTGAAGGCCTCTACCAGCTCTTCGTCCTTGATGCGCTGTTCCTTCTTGCCAACGGCGTCTTCGATGCCGAGGGCGACTGCTTTCGAATCAAGGTCTTCCATGCCTTCCTGAGCCAGGCTCTTGCCCATGTTCAGGCCGATACCGTAGGAGGCTTTCTGTGCCGGAGTCTTCAGCTCGGGGCTGCTGGTCTGTTGATCACAGCCAGCCAGTACCAGGCCTACCAGGGCAACCGCAGCCGCCAAACGATGCTGTTTCATGCTATTTCCTTGTTCATGCGCCAAAAGGGCAATCAGGGTAAAGCCGCGAGCTTAGCAGGCGGCCATGACCAATGGCTACCGGCATAGGAGCCGGTTTTGGTAAGGAAGTTCAGTAGTTAAACGCTTATTCATCCAAGGATGTGCAGCCACTGGCCAGTATTGATCGGTTGCGGCGCCTTTGCCCGGTTTTGCGGGGAATTTATTTAGCTGAATGCTGAGAAGCCTGCACTGGCCCTATCGCCGGCAAGCCAGCTCCCACAGGTTGACCACAGGCCCCGAAGCAGGTGCTATCCCTGTGGGAGCTGGCTTGCCGGCGAAAGGGCCAAACCTGCGTTCAGGGGTAGCTGCCCTCTCGGTACTGCCCTGCCACCTCACGCAACACCTCGCATACCCACTGCCCAGGCAGGCTCTGCGGCAAGGCGGCATTGCGACAGATGCCGACCGAGCCGCCTGGCTCGCGCACACCCAGGTCGAGCTCGACCAGCTCGCCCCGGCGCAGGTCGAGCAACACCGCGTCGCGCGGCGCCACCCACACGGCATCGCTGCCCAGCAGGTAGCGCCGGCTCAGCGCCAGCGACAGGGTTTCCAGGCGCTGGGCGGGCATCTGGATGCCACATTGCACGAACAGGCTGTCGGCATGCTGGCGGATGGTGGTGCCTGCGGGCGGCAATACCAACGGGTAACGGCCCACCTGCGCCCGCTCCACCGGCGTGCCGGCCAGCAGCGGGTGGCCGGGCCGCACCACCAGGCTCATCGACTCGCTGTACAGGTGCTCGAACGACAGGCCCTGGATCTGCGGGCTGTCGGTCATGCGCCCGACCACCAGTTCCAGTTCGCCCAGGCGCAACTGGCCGAGCAGCTGCGCGCTGACCCCGGTGACCACACTGATCACCAGCGCCTCATGGCGCTGGTGCAGGCGGCACAGCACTTCGGGCATGAGCAGGCCTTCGACCGTGGACAACACACCGATGCGCACTTGCGACGGCGCCCGCGCTTCGCCACGCAGGCTGCTGACGCCATCGCGCAGGGCCTGCACGCTGGGCCCGGCATAGCGCATGAAACGCGTGCCGGCCGGGGTCAGCTCGACGCCCTGGCGGCTGCGCGCGAACAGGCGCGTTTCCAGCAGGTCCTCGAGCTCCTTGAGGGTCTTGGAGATGGCTGGCTGGCTGATTGCCAGGATGTCGGCAGCCCTGGCCAGGCTGCCCTGCCGGGCAATCTCCAGGAAGCACAGCAGGTGGCGGTACTTGATGCGGGTGTCGAGATTCATGTCGCCAAGCTTACCGCATCGCCACCTGCGGCGTATCCGGGTCGCGTTGCTGGCGGCGGAACTGCCCCGGCGGCAAGCCATGAATCTGCCGAAAGCGCCGGGAAAAGTAGGCTTCATCGGCGAAGCCACAAAGCCGCGCCACCTCACCCACCGGGCGGCTGCCATTGAGCAGGTAGTTGCGCGCAGTATGCATACGCCGCTCCAGCACCAGCTCGCTGAAAGTCTTGCCGATTTCCTTGCGCAACCAATGGGTCAGGTAGGTCGGTGACAGGTAAGTAGCGGCGGCGACTTTCTGCAGGTTCAGGTCAGGGTCATCGATGTGCCGACGCAGGTACTCGCTCATGCGGCCCAGCGCGGCGCGGCGGCTGAGCTGGGCGGCATTGCTATCGGCCAGTTCGCGCAGCGGCTCGGCGTACAGGCCGCAGACCTGGCCGATCAGTTGCAGCAGCAGGCCCTTGAGCATTTCACGGCTACCGAACCGGCGGTTGGCATCCAGCGTGCGCATGCGTTCGAGGATCTGCCGCACCTCGGCGAAGTCAGCCTCATCGAGGCTGAAGTCGAGGTGCTCCTGGAAACGGAACGGTGACAGTTCCGGCGCCTGCAGGATCGACACCTCTTCCAGGTCCATCGGGTCGCAGGCCAGGTGTGGCAAGAGGAAGGTCTGGGAGAAGTTGATCACCACGAAGTCGCTGTCGTCCGGGTGCGGTATCACGTGCACCCGATGCGGCAGGATGAAGGCCAGGGTGTTGCGCGTGAACGGGCGCTGCACGCTGCCGATGTGCTGCACCGTATCGCCGCCGAAGTTGACCTGGATCTGGAAGTACTCGTGACGGTGCGGCGCGGTCTCGGCGGGACGGCCGCGCTGGTCGCGGATATAGAAATCCATCAGCTCGCTGCGCTGCTGCATGACGTAGGTCGGGACCTCGCGCTTGGGGGGCATTCGGCTTGCTCCATTCAGTGAGTGTGGCGCCGCCTGTTGTGGCCTCTTCGCGAGCGAGCCCGCTCCCAAGGGTCTCCAAAAAACTTGAAGCCTGCGCTGTACCTGTGGGAGCGGGCTTGCCCGCGAAGAAGCAGTGGCAGGCACGGCCTAGTTGTACGATGTCTAGATTTGGTGATTTAACCCCTTCTGCAAAAAGCAGCGCAACCGGAAATCCGTGCAGCCCTCAAAAAACGCGACCTTCAGCATGAAAACCGAGCAAAACCCAGCCCGCTGATTTTCTTGGACAGCGCTGCCATACCCCGTCTCCTGTGAAAAAAACGGTCTAAAACGGCCGTTGCATTCACGCTGTTGTACGACCACCTTAGAAAAGGGACTGCAGCCCAACCTCTACCAACAACAACAAACGAGGTCGACTCATGTCGAGCACGCCTACCCCCCGCACCGCGTCGTCATACGCGCTGGACGCGGCCCCTGCCCAGCGCCTGCCCACCCGCCGCCGCTGGTTCATGCTGTCGCTGCTGCTGGTGGCGACCATCATCAATTATGTCGACCGGGTGAACATTTCCATCGCAGCGCCGTTCATGGCCAAGGACCTGGGGCTGGACAAGGTCGAGATGGGGCTGATCTTCTCCGCCTTCGCCTGGACCTACGCCCTGGCCTTGGTGCCTGCCGGTTTCATCGCCGACCGTTTCGGTTCGCGCCTGACCTACGGCGTATCGCTGATCAGCTGGTCTGCGGTCACCGTGGCCCAGGGCCTGGCCAGCGGCTTTGCCTCGCTGTTCGGCCTGCGCCTGGCAGTCGGTGCCATGGAGGCCCCGGCATTTCCGGCCAACAGCCGTGCGGTCACGGTGTGGTTCCCCGCCCGTGAACGCGGCTTGGCCAGCAGCATCTACGTGTGTGGCCAGTACCTGGGCACCGCGCTGTTCACCGGCGCGCTGTTGTGGCTGGCAACCACCTATGACTGGCGCCATGTGTTCTACAGCACCGGCCTGGTCGGCATCCTGTTCGGCGCGGTGTGGCTATGGCTGTACCGCGACCCGCTGAACTGCAAGAAGGTCAGCAAGGAAGAGCTGGCCTACATCGAAGGCGGCGGCGGGCTGGTGAAAAGCAGCCGGGCGCGCACCCGTTTTGCCTGGCGCCAGGTGGCTGAGCTGTTCCGCTATCGCCAGGTCTGGGCCATCTGCCTTGGCAAGTTCGCCAGCACCTCGGCGCTGTATTTCTTCCTCACCTGGTTCCCCACCTACCTGATCGAGGAGCGCCAGTTGACGCTGATCAAGGTCGGCATCTTCGCCGTCATGCCGTTCATTGGTGCCACGGTCGGCATCCTCCTCGCGGGGATCGTCTCCGATCTGCTGATCCGCAAGGGCTACTCGCTGTCGTTCGCCCGCAAACTGCCTCTGGTGGTGGGTTCGATGCTGGGCATGTCGATCGTGCTGGTGAACTTCACCGACTCCAATGTGCTGTGCATTGCCATCCTCACCCTGGCGTTCTTCGCCCAGGGCATCGCCTCGGCGTCGTGGGCGGCGGTGTCGGAAGTAGCGCCCAAGGAGCTGATCGGCCTGACCGGCGGGGTCACCAGCCTGGCGGCGAACATTGGCGGCATCGTCACGCCGATCGTGATTGGCGCGATCGTGCATGCCAGCGGCTCGTTTGCCATGGCGTTCTGGTTCATCGGCGCCGTGGCGTTGATGGGCACCCTCTCTTACTCGCTGCTGCTCGGGAAGCTGTATCGCATCGAGCTGAAGTCCGCAGCTTGAGCGTTGTCTGTCCTTGCCCGCAAAGAAGCCGCTACAGGTTGCTTGGATAGTCCAAGCCATCCCCGTTTTCGTCCAACTTTACCGGCCAGCCGCTGACTTACGCTGACCACTCCAGTACGGAGGATCCACCCATGACCTACCTGTTCAACCCACCGGCCACCGTCAGCCTGCCGATCCGCGGCAGCGCTGCGCGCTTCCCGGTCGGCCGGGTGTTCTGCCTGGGCCGCAACTACCCTTGGCCGGAATCCTACGGAGCGGCACCGCAGGAGCCTGTGTTCTTCATGAAACCGGCGAGCAACGTGGTCCAGGCGCAGGGCGAGCTGCCCTTTCCGCCGCAGACCGATGAGTTCTGCCACGAAATCGAACTGGTAGCCGCCATCGCCAAGGGCGGTGCCAACATTGCCACGGAGCATGCCCTGGCACATGTGTTCGGCTTTGCCGCCGGCCTCGACCTGACCCGCCGCGACCACCAGCGCAAAGCCAAGGCCGAGGGCCTGCCCTGGGAAGGCGCCAAGGTGTTCGAGGCCTCGGCACCGATGACCGCCATCGTTCCCGCCAGCGAATGTGCCTGGCCGCTGGACGCGTCGCTGTGGTTGCAGGTCAATGGCCAGGAGCGCCAGCGTGCGCACCTGCGCCAGCAGACCTGGGCCCTGTCCGAGGTGATCAGCAGGCTGTCCCGCCAACTGCCGCTGCGCCCCGGCGACCTGATCATGACCGGCAGCCCGCCCGGGGTGGCGCCGCTCAACCCGGGCGACACGATCCACGCCGGCATTGATGGCATCGGCGAACTGCAACTGCGCGTCGGCCCCCGCCCTGCCGGACAAGCCGCCAGCGCTGCCTGAATCTACCGGAGCCCCACATGAGCCAAAACAAGAAAATCGCCCTGGTCACCGGCGCTGGCAGCGGCATCGGCCGCGCCGTCGCCCTCGCCCTGCTGGAGGATGGCTTCAGCCTGGTCCTCGCCGGGCGCCGCGCAGAACCGCTGCAAGCAGTGGTCGAACAGGCTCAGGCAGCGGGCGGTGAAGCCCTGGCCGTGCCAACCGACGTGCGCGACGAGCAGAGCGTTGCGCAACTGTTCGCTACCATCGAGGAGGTGCATGGCCGCCTCGATGTGATCTTCAACAATGCCGGGGTCAACGCCCCCGCCGTACCGGTCGACGAGCTGCCGCTGGAGTACTGGCGCAACGTCATCGCCACCAACGTCGACGGCGTGTTTCTGTGCGCCCGCGCCGCCTTCGGCCTGATGCGCCGCCAGCAGCCGCAGGGCGGGCGAATCATCAACAACGGCTCGATCTCGGCGCACACCCCGCGCCCGTTCACCGCCCCCTACACCGCCAGCAAGCACGCGGTGCTGGGCCTGACCAAGGCACTGGCGCTGGATGGTCGGTCGTACAACATCGTCTGCAGCCAGGTGGACATCGGCAACGCCCTGACCGAGCTGTCCGAGCGCATGACCCGTGGAGTGCGCCAGGCCAATGGCGAGACCGCCGCCGAACCGATGCTCGACGTGCGCCATGTGGCCGACGCGGTGCGCTACATCGCCGCGCTGCCGCTGGACGCCAACGTACTGAACATGACCGTGATGGCCAGCAACATGCCGTTCGTAGGCCGTGGCTGACCTTTGTTCCTGATGGAGTGACCGATGAAACCCGAAGTCCTGCAACTGAGCCCGATCCTCATCCCGCAAATCCGCGAGCGCCTGGACCAACTGTTCACTGTGCACCGCTACTACGAACAGACCGACAAGGACGCCTTCGTCAACCAGCATGCCGGCAATATTCGCGGTGTGATCACCGGTGGCCACACCGGCATCAGCCAGGCGCTGATGGCGCGCCTGCCCAACCTTGAAGTGGTCGCGGTCAATGGCGTCGGCACCGACGCAGTGGACCTGGCCTATGCCCGTGATCGCGGCATCCGGGTCACCGCCACCATCGGCGCCCTCACCGAGGACGTCGCCGACCTCGCCATCGGTCTGCTGATCGGCTTGTGCCGTGGCATCTGCACCGGCGACCGTTTCGTACGCGCAGGCCACTGGGCCACCAGCGCCACACCGCTGGCACCGCTGCCACTGGCCCGCCAGGTGACAGGCATGCGGGTGGGCATCGTCGGCATGGGCCGGGTCGGCCGCGCCGTGGCGCAGCGAGCGGCGGCGTTCGGTTGCCCGATTCGCTATACCGACCTGCAGGCGCTGGATGTGCCCTATGGTTTCGAAGCGGATCTCGTACAGTTGGCCCAGGGCAGCGATGCGCTGATCTTGGCAGCCGCAGCCGACAAAGGCGAAGCGCTGGTCAACCGCGAGGTTCTGCGGGCATTGGGGTCGCAGGGGTACCTGATCAACATCGCGCGCGGCAAGCTGGTGGATGAGCCAGCGTTGATCGCGGCGCTGGAGGCCGGCGAGATCGCGGGCGCAGCGCTGGATGTGTTTGCCGATGAACCACGGGCGCCCGAGGCCTTGTTCGAGCGAGAGGATGTGGTGCTGCAACCGCACCGGGCCAGCGCCACGGTGCAGACCCGCACGCGCATGGGCGAGATGGTGGTGGCCAGCCTGGTGGATGTGTTTGCAGGGCGTAAGCCGCTGGGGTTGGTTATCTGACTCAAGATCCTGGGGCTGCTTTGCAGCCCTTTCGCGACCCAAGGCCGCTCCTACAGGGGGACGCAATTTCCTGTAGGAGCGGCCTTGTGTCGCGAAAGGGGCGCAAAGCGCCCCCAGCGATTTATCAGGCCACCGCCAACTCCACAGCACTTCCACTCAACCGCACCGGCCACACCCGCAACCGCTGCCCGGCATCTTCCAGGCACTCGCCACTTTGCAGGCTGAAGTGCTGCTTGTACAACGGCGCCGCCACCACCAGCTCGCCCTGCACACTGCCCACCAGCCCGCGGCCGATGATGTTGGCGCCGGACCGCGGGTCGCGGTTGTCCACCGCGTACAGCGGCTGCGCCTGCCCCGGCAGGTAGAACAGCGCCACCTGGGCCCCGTCGAGCCAGACCACCACCCCGGAATCGGCCACCAGGTCATCCGCCTGGCACACCGCCTGCCAGTTCTCGTGGGTTTTCACAGCAGCATTGGACAGGTTCATCAGACAGCCTCCTCGACGGTTGGGATCAGGTGCAGTGGCGCAGCAGGCCGGCGCTGTTCGCGTTCGCGCACGAAGTGCACGTCCGGGTCGGCGCGGCGGTCGTTGACGAAAGTACGGAAGCGCTTCAGCTTCTCGGGGTCGTTGAGGGCGTTGGCCCATTCGCATTCATACTGGTCGACCACATGCTGCATCTGCGCCTCCAGCTCGCTGGCCAGGCCCAGGCTGTCGTCGATGATCACCTGCTTCAGGTAGTCCAGCCCACCTTCCAGGTTCTCGCGCCACACCGAGGTGCGCTGCAGTTTGTCGGCGGTGCGGATGTAGAACATCAGCACGCGGTCGATCAGGCGCACCAGGGTTTCGTCGTCGAGGTCGGTGGCAAACAGTTCGGCATGCCGCGGGCGCATGCCGCCATTGCCGCACACGTACAGGTTCCAGCCCTTGTCGGTGGCGATCACGCCGATGTCCTTGCTCTGTGCCTCGGCGCATTCGCGAGTGCAGCCGGACACCGCGAACTTGAGCTTGTGCGGGCTGCGCAGGCCTTTGTAGCGGTCTTCCAGGCGCAGGGCCATGCCGACGCTGTCCTGCACGCCGTAACGGCACCAGGTGCTGCCGACGCACGATTTCACCGTGCGGGTCGACTTGCCGTAGGCATGGCCGGTTTCGAAGCCGGCCTCGATCAGCTCGCCCCAGATCAGCGGCAGCTCGTGCAACTGGGCGCCGAACAGGTCGATGCGCTGGCCGCCGGTGATCTTGGTGTACAGGTCGTACTTTTTCGCCACCTGGCCGATCACGATGAGCTTGTCGGGGGTAATTTCACCACCGGGGATGCGCGGCACCACCGAGTAGGTGCCGTTCTTCTGCATGTTGGCCATGAAGGTGTCGTTGGTGTCCTGCAGCGGCACCAGCGCCGGGTCCATGATCGGCTGGTTCCAGCACGAGGCGAGGATACTGCCCACCGCCGGCTTGCAGATGTCGCAGCCAACGTGGCCCTTGCCGTGGCGTTCGAGCAGTTCGTTGAAGGTGCGGATACCCTCTACCCGCACCAGCCCGTACAGCTCCTGACGAGTGTAGGCGAAGTGCTCGCACAGGCTCTTGTCCACCGCCACGCCACGGGCGGTCAGCTCGTGCTCGAACACCTGCTTGAGCAGTGCCGCGCAACCACCACAACCGGTGGCGGCCTTGGTGCAGCCCTTGACTGCGGCAAGGTCGCCGCAGCCGCTGTCGATGGCGGCGCAGACCGCGCCCTTGCTGACGTTGTGGCACGAGCAGATGGTCGCGCTGTCGGGCAGCGCATCAGCACCCAGGGCCGGTGCGCCGCCGCCTTGCGGCAGGATCAGTGCCGCGGGGTCGGCTGGCAGGGCGATGCCGTTCTGGGCGTACTGCAGCAGGGTGTCGTAGTAGCTGTTGTCGCCCACCAGCACCGCACCGAGCACGTGCTTGCCGCTGGCATCCACCACCAGCCGGCGGTAGGCGCTGTTGGCTTCGTCGATGAAGCGGTAGCTGCGTGCGCCCGGGGTGGCGCCATGGGCATCGCCGATGGAACCGACATCCACGCCCAGCAACTTGAGCTTGGTCGACATGTCGGCACCGGTGAATTCGCCAGCGGCTTCACCCATCAGCAATGCCGCCAGGTTGCGCGCCATGCTGTAGCCCGGGGCGACCAGGCCGAACACGCTGCCGTTCCACGAGGCGCACTCGCCGATGGCAAAGATGCGTGGGTCGCTGCTGCGGCAATGGTTGTCGATCACCACGCCGCCACGCGCGGCGATGTCCAGGCCACAGGCACGGCCCAGGGCATCCTGCGGGCGGATACCCGCAGAGAACACGATCAGGTCGGTTTCCAGGTGCTCGCCGCCATCGAAGTTCATGCGGTAGCGGTAGTCTTCACCCGCACTGATCGACTGGGTGGCGCGCGACAGATGCACGCCAACGCCCAGCGCTTCGATCTGTGCCTTGAGCGCGGCACCGCCCTCGCCGTCCAGCTGCACCGGCATCAGCCGCGGGGCGAATTCCACCACGTGGGCTTCCAGGCCCAGCGACTTGAGGGCGTTGGCTGCTTCCAGGCCAAGCAGGCCACCACCCACTACCACGCCACGGCGGGCACTGGCTGCGGCAGCGCGGATGCCGTCGAGGTCGTCAAGGGTGCGGTAGACCAGGCGGGCATTGCCGCTGGAACCTTCGATCGGCGGCACGAAGGGGTAGGAACCTGTGGCCAGCACCAGCTGGTCGTAGCCATAGCGGCCCTCCGCGGTGACCACTTCGCCGCGCTCACGGTCGATTTCCAGCACCGCTTCCCCGAGGTGCAGGTGCACACCGTTGGTACCGTAGAAGTCCTGCTCGCACAGGGCCAGGGTTTCGGCACAGCTGCCGCCGAAGTACTCGGACAGGTGCACGCGGTCGTAGGCGCGTTGGCGCTCTTCGCCG
This sequence comes from Pseudomonas sp. B13(2017), assembly GCF_002113245.1. Lineage (NCBI taxonomy): Bacteria > Pseudomonadati > Pseudomonadota > Gammaproteobacteria > Pseudomonadales > Pseudomonadaceae > Pseudomonas > Pseudomonas sp. B13(2017). Next base: position 8,764 of record NZ_NEJX01000010.1, on the reverse strand, counting down.
AACACATGCACTTCGAAGCGCTGCAGGGCGCCGCGGCTGACCAGTTGTTCGACGCAATGGTGGCCGACCATGCCGTTGCCGACGATGACCAGTCGCTCTCGTTGCCCGCTGCTCGCTGTTGCCTTCATAAGCCGATCCTCGATCAAAAAAAAAGCGCCTGGAGCCGAAGCTCCAGGCGCCTTTGCCTGTATTCATCACGGTAGGGGGCCCGGGTTGATCGCCGTTGATCAGTGGGCTTTGTTGTAACTGGGATAAAGCAGGGAGTGTGCCAACCCTGTTTCCTGTACCGGCCTCTTCGCGGGCACGCCCGCTCCCACAGGGTTCTCCACGTTTATTCAGACCTGTGCAGTACCTGTGGGAGCGGGCCTGCCCGCGAAGAGGCCAGTACAGTAAATGCACATTCCAAGTGCATCACTCCCCATCTTGGAGCACATCAATACACATCCCGCCGATACCGCTTGGCCCTGCCCAGCGCTTCGACATAAGCCGCAGCCGCCGCTGCATCCATGCCGCCATGCTCGGCCACGATCGCCCGCAACGCCGCATCCACATCCTTGGCCATGCGCTGCGCATCGCCACACACATAGAAGTACGCCCCCGCCTCCAGCCACTGCCACAGCTGCGCGCCCTGCTCGAGCATGCGCTGCTGCACGTAGACCTTCTCGGCCTGGTCGCGTGAAAACGCCGTGTCCAGACGCAGGTGCCCTGCAGCCTGCCAGGCCTGCAGCTGCTCCTGGTAATAGAAATCGGTGGCCGCGTACTGCTCGCCGAAGAACAGCCAGTTGGCCCCTTTCGCCCCACGTGCCTCTCGTTCTTCGAGGAAGGCCCTGAACGGTGCAATACCGGTGCCGGGGCCGACCATGATCACCGGCACGCTGTCGTCCTCGGGCAGGCGAAAGTGCTTCGACACCTGCGGGAAGATGGCAACCTTCAGCGCCTGCGCACGGTCGGCAAGGAAGCTTGAACACACCCCTTTGCGCGCGCCATAGCGCACCGTGGACACGGTCAGGTGCACCTGCTGCGGGTGCGCCAGCGGGCTGGAGCTGATCGAGTACAGGCGCGGCTGCAACGGCTTGAGCAGCTCCAGCCAGCTGGCCAGCGGCAGCTGCTGGGGGAAGGTGCGCAGCACATCGACCAGTTGCCGCCCCCACAACCAGTCCTGCAGCTCGGCCTTGCACTCGGGCTGCAGCAGGCGCTGCAGGTCCGGGGCATTGCCGGCGAAGGCCTGCAGCTGCTGCATGGTGACCTTGGCGATCTCCAGGTGCGCTTGCAGGGCTTCGGTCAGCGGCATGGCGGGATGGCCTTTCAGCTGAACCATGGTCTGGCCATCGAGCTGCATCAGCGCCAGCAGCTCGTCGACCAGGGCCGGACAGTTGCGCGGCCACACGCCCAAGGCATCACCGGCGGCATAGGTGAAGCCGCTGCCACTCAGGTCGAACACCAGTTGACGGGTTTCCTTGCTGGCACCCGGGCCGTTGAGCAGGCGGTTTTCCAGCAAGGTGGCAGCCCAGGGTTGCTGCTTGCCATAGGCCGCCACGGGCGCAGGCTCGGTGACCGGTTGCGGTGCAGCAGCGTTGCCTAGCGTGGGCAGCAGCGCATCCAGCCAGGCGGCGAAGGCGTCGTCGAAGTCCGGCTCGCAGTCCACCCGCTGCAGCAGGCGCCGCCCACCCAGCTCGGCCAGGCGTTGGTCGAGCTTGCGGCCAAAGCCGCAGAACTGGTCGTAACTGGAGTCGCCCAGGGCCAGCACGGCAAAAGGCAGTTCGGCGCAGTGGGCGCCCTCCTCGCCTTGCAAGGCTTGCCAGAATGCCGCTGCGCTGTCGGGCGCGTCGCCATCGCCAAAGGTGCTGGCGATCAGCACCACGCTGGCGGCGCCCTGCAGCTGGCGCGGGCTGACCGCTTCCATGCAACTGAGCTGCACGTCGAGGCCGGCACCGCGCAGGCGCTCGGCACAGCGTTCGGCCAACAGCTCGCCGTTGCCGGTTTGCGAAGCCCACAGCACCTGGTGCCGTGGTGCTATCAACGCTGCATCGGGCAGCACGGCCGGCTGGGCGAACAGCCCGGCCAGCAAGCCATCGACGAACAACCGGCGGTTGGCGGCCAGCGGCGCACTGGCCGGCAGGCAGGGCACGCCCTCGGCGCGAACCTGGTCCAGGCCCAGCAGGAAGCCTTGCAGGTAATGGCGCTCTTCCTCGGCCAGCACCGGAGCTGGCAGGGTGTCCAGGCCAAGCAGACGGGACAGGGTGGCGGTCGGCATGCGGGCAGGCTCCGGATTGGCAGTGTTCAGATCAAGGGCTTCGATGCGCTCACCGGCAACCCGCTCCAGGGTCACGGCACAATGCTTGAACGCCGGCTGCAGCGACAGCGGGTCGACCGCATCGCAGGTCACGGCGTTGATCGCCAGTTGCTCGCCGATCAGGTCATTCCAGTGGAACGGGGCAAAGCAGTTGCCAGGCATGACCCGGTCGCTGATTCGCGCGGGCAGCACGGCCTGCCCGCGGCGCGAGCGAATGGCCACCTGGTCCTTTTCGGCAATGCCCAGCCGGGCAGCATCGTCGCGGTGGATTTCCACGAAGGGTCCGGGCTCCAGCTTGTTCAGCGCCGGTACCTTGCCGGTCTTGGTCAGGGTGTGCCACTGGTGCTGCACGCGGCCGGTATTCAGCACCATGGGGTAATCGGCATCCGGCAGCTCCGCCGCCGGCAACCAGGGCCGGGCGAAGAAGCGGGCCTTGCCGCTGGCGGTCGGGAAGGCCAACACCGGGCACTCGCCCTGGGCATCGTGCAACAGCGTCTGGCTGCTGCCGTCGTTGCGATAGCGCAGCGAGCTGCGCGGGTTGTCGCGGCCCGGGGCGCAGGGCCACTGGTGCGGCTGCTCGCGCAGTTCGGCATAGCCGATGCCCCGCAGGTCGTAGCCGGTGCTTGGGTTGTGAAAGCGGCGGATCTCCTCGTATACCGCCTCGGCATCGGGGTAGTCGAAGGCGTCGGCATAGCCCATGGCACAGGCGACCCGGGCGATGATCTGCCAGTCTGGCAGGCTCTGCCCGGGCGGTTCGACGGCACGTGGCATGAGGGTGAGGTTGCGCTCGCTGTTGATCATCACGCCCTCGCCTTCGGCCCACAGCGCAGCCGGTAGCAGGATGTCGGCGTAGCGGTTGGTCTCGGTGTCGAGGAAGGCATCCTGGGTAATCACCAGTTCGGCCTGGCGCAGGCCGTCGATCACCTGCTGGCGGTTGGCGACACTGGCCACCGGGTTGCTGCAGATGACCCAGCAGGCCTTTACCACGCCGCTTTTCATCTGCTCGAACAGCGCCACCGTGCCCTCGCCGCCTTCGCTGCGCAGGCTGCCCGGGGCCAGTTGCCACTGCTGCTCGACGAAGGCGCGGTCTTGCGCTACCAGCGCCGAGCGCTGGCCTGGCAGGCCGGGGCCCATGTAGCCCATCTCGCGGCCGCCCATGGCATTGGGTTGGCCGGTCAGCGAGAACGGCCCACTGCCGGGGCGGCAGATGGCGCCCGTGGCCAGGTGCAGGTTGCAGATCGCATTGGTGTGCCAGGTGCCGTGGATGCTCTGGTTCAGGCCCATGGTCCAGCAGCTCATCCAGTTGCTGGCGCTGCCGATCCATTCGGCGGCCTTGATGATGTCGGCCTCGGCCAGCCCGGTGATGGCGGCCACCCGGTCAGGGGTGTAGTCATCGAGAAAGGCCGGCAGTTCGTCCCAGCCTTCGGTGTGGCGGGCGATGAAGTCGGGGTCGGTGTGGCCGTTACGCAGGAGCAGGTGCAGCAGGCCATTGAGCAAGGCCATGTCGCTGCCGGGGCGCACCTGCAGGAACAGGTCGGCCTTGTCGGCGGTGGCGCTGCGCCGCGGGTCGACGACGATCAGCTTGGCACCCGCCTTGACCCGGTCGAGCAGGCGCAGGAACAGGATCGGGTGACAGTCGGCCATGTTGGCGCCGATCACCAGGAATACGTCGGCGTGCTCGAAGTCCTGGTAGCTGCCGGGCGGGCCATCGGCACCGAGCGACAGCTTGTATCCGCTGCCGGCACTGGCCATGCACAGGCGCGAGTTGGACTCGATGTGGCGGGTGCGGATAAAGCCCTTGGCCAGCTTGTTGGCCAGGTACTGGGCCTCCAGCGACATCTGCCCGGACACGTACAGCGCCACGGCGTCGGGGCCGTGCTGGTCGATGATGCCGCGCAGGCGCGCAGCGGCGGCGGCAATGGCCTGGTCGATGCCGGTACGCGCTGGCTGCTGGCTGCGCTGCTGGCGTACATAGGCATCCTCCATGCGCCCGGCGGCGGTCAGCGGCAGGTGTGCGGTGAGGCCTTTGGTGCACAGGCGGCCGAAGTTGCTGGGGTGCTGCTTGTCGCCGCTGATCTTGCCGACCTTGCCATCGGCGACGCTCATGACGATGCCGCAACCGACGCCGCAGTAGGGGCAGACGCTGCGCACTTCGCTGTTGGCCATGGGCGGGCTCCTGTAGGGAACGCAAAAAGGCGCCGGCTGCCCCTGCTTGCTGGGCAAGCGGGGCAACACGGCGCCTTTGTCGTGAAGTTTTGTGGGCTGTCGACGTTGATAGCCCTGGATGGAGGTGAAACAGCAATTTATGGGCCAGCTGTGCCGCCCCTTTCGCGGGCATGCCCGCTCCCACAGGGATATCACAAGGCCTGAGGGCGGTGCTGTACCTGTGGGAGCGGGCGTGCCCGCGAAGAGGCCGGTACAGGCTGTGCACCATGCGATGGCACCCCCACACCCCATGGCGCTATGCTGGGGCACATTCCAGCACGAGCCACTGCACTCCCCCCATGTCCCAGGTGATTATCAAGACCCCCGCCCAACTCGACCTGATGCGCCGCGCCGGCCAGCTGCTTGCCCAGGTGTTCGCCGACCTCGACAGCTTCATCCGCCCTGGCGTGACCACCATGCAGATCAACGACCGCGCCGAGGCGTTCATCATCGACACGCTCAAGGCCCGCCCGGCGAGCAAGGGCCAGTACGGTTTCCCCTATTCGCTCAACACCTCGGTGGACCATGTGGTGTGCCATGGCATGCCCAAGGTCGATGAAGTGCTAAAGGAAGGCTCGATCATCAACGTCGACATCACCCTGGAACAAGGCGGCTATATCGCCGACTCGTCAAAGATGTACAGCATCGGGCCGATCAGCGATGAGGCGCAGCGCCTGGTCGACACCACCTATGACGCGCTATGGAAAGGCATCGAACAGGTACGCCCCGGGGCTACGCTGGGTGATATCGGCCATGCCATCCAGACCCATGCCGAAGCGGCGGGCTACAGCGTCGTACGTGAGTATTGCGGGCATGGCATTGGCCAACAGATGCATGAAGGGCCCGAGGTGCTGCACATTGGCCAGCGCGGGATGGGCCTGAAGTTGAAGCCGGGGATGGTGTTTACCATCGAACCGATGATCAACCAGGGCGGACGCGGGACGCGCACGCTGAAGGATGGCTGGACGGTGATTACCCGCGACCACAGCTTGTCGGCGCAGTGGGAGCATACGGTGGCGGTGACCGAGGAGGGGGTTGAGGTGCTCACCTTACGGGAAGAAGAGCGTCGCCGCTGAGATTGCCGGGGCTGCGTTGCAGCCCATTCGCCGGCAAGCCAGCTCCCACAGGGATAGCGTAGGGCTTGAGATCAATGCGGTCGAGGTGGGAGCTGGCTTGCCGGCGATGAGGCCCTGACAGGCAATACAAGATAGTTTTTTGCCAAAGGCAGAAACAAAAAAAGCGACCCTAAGGTCGCTTTCTCTGTTACTTCCGGGTGTTCAGTAGGCCCTGGAAGTGGAATATGGCGCAGCGGACGGGACTCGAACCCGCGACCCCCGGCGTGACAGGCCGGTATTCTAACCGACTGAACTACCGCTGCGCTAAACATCGAGTGGTGGGTGATGACGGGATCGAACCGCCGACCCTCTGCTTGTAAGGCAGATGCTCTCCCGGCTGAGCTAATCACCCATGTCTCTCGGTGTGGCGCGCATTCTACGGGCGACTTGGCGCTCTGGCAAGCACTTATCGAACTTTTTGCAAAATTCGCGAAAACACCAAATCGCAGGCACAAAAAAAGCGACCCTGAGGTCGCTTTCTCTGTTACTTCCGGGTGTTCAGTAGGCCCTGGAAGTGAAATATGGCGCAGCGGACGGGACTCGAACCCGCGACCCCCGGCGTGACAGGCCGGTATTCTAACCGACTGAACTACCGCTGCGCTAAACATCGAGTGGTGGGTGATGACGGGATCGAACCGCCGACCCTCTGCTTGTAAGGCAGATGCTCTCCCGGCTGAGCTAATCACCCTTCGTCTCGGTGTGGCGCGCATTCTACGGACGGCCCCGTACCCTGGCAAGCACTTTTTTAACTTTTTTCAAAAAAAACCTCAGGCCTTTCAAAGACCTAGCGTTGCCACGTGCATCTTTACATTCAGCTACAGCTACTGGCACTCCGACAGGGTTGGCCTGAGAGCACCGCTCGGAGAATAATGCCCGCCTTATGCATTAAGGAGAGATTGCCCCTCATGTGGTTCAAGAACCTGCTGACCTACCGCCTGACCCAGGAAGTCCCGTTCGAGCCTGAAGCGCTGGAAGCGGCCCTGGCCAGCAAGCCGGCCCGCCCCTGCGCCAGCCAGGAGCTGACCACCTATGGTTTCGTCGCGCCATTCGGCAAGGGCGAAGACGCTCCCCTGGTGCATGTCAGTGGCGAGTACCTGCTGATTGCCGCGCGCAAGGAAGAACGCATCCTGCCCAGCAGCGTGGTCAACGATGCGGTGAAGGAAAAGGTCGAAGAGATCGAGACCGAGCAGATGCGCAAGGTCTATAAAAAGGAACGCGACCAGATCAAGGACGAGATCATCCAGGCCTTCCTGCCGCGCGCGTTCATCCGCCGCTCGATGATCTTCGCGGCCATTGCCCCGCGCCTGGGCGTGATCCTGGTCAACTCGGCCAGCGCCAAGCGTGCCGAAGACCTGCTGTCGACCCTGCGTGAAGTGATGGGCTCGCTGCCGGTGCGCCCGGCCACCGTGAAAATCGCACCGGTTGCCACCATGACCGAGTGGGTCAAGTCGCAGCAAGCTGCCGAAGGCTTCTATGTGCTGGACGAGTGCGAACTGCGCGACACCGCCGAAGATGGCGGTATCGTGCGCTGCAAGCGCCAGGACCTGACCGGCGAGGAAATCCAGCTGCACCTGAGCACTGGCAAGGTGGTTACCCAGCTGGCCCTGGCCTGGCAGGACAAGCTGTCGTTCATTCTGGATGACAAGATGGTGATCAAGCGCCTGAAGTTCGAAGAGCTGCTGCAGGAGCAGGCCGAACAGGATGGTGGCGATGAGGCTGCGCAGCAGTTCGATGCCAGCTTCCAGCTGATGATGATGACCTTTGCCGAATTCCTGCCGGTGCTGTTCGAGGCACTGGGTGGGGAAGAGATTCCGCAAGGGGTCTGACTGGTTTTGAAATGCCGGTACTGGCCTGGGAGATATCCTCAGACAGTACTGGCCTCTTCGCGGGCTTGCCCGCTCCCACAGGTACACCACAGTTTCTGAGTACTGTGGTGTACCTGTGGGAGCGGGCAAGCCCGCGAAAGGGCCAGTGAAATTCTTGAAGCCATAAAACAGAAAAGGAATTGCCCCCATGCGTGCCCTCGCCACCCTCAGCCGCTTCGTCGGCAATACCTTCGCCCTGTGGGTGCTGGTGTTCGCCGTGCTGGCCTTCCTGCAACCGCAATGGTTCATCGCCCTGAAGGTGGCCATCGTGCCGTTGCTGGGCCTGGTGATGTTCGGCATGGGCCTCACCCTCAAGCTCGATGACTTCGCCGCCCTCGCCCGCCAGCCCTGGCGGGTGATGCTGGGTGTGGTCGCGCACTTCGTGATCATGCCGGGCATGGCCTGGCTGCTGTGCCAGCTGTTCCACCTGCCGCCGGAAATCGCCGTGGGCGTGATCCTGGTTGGCTGCTGCCCGAGCGGCACGGCGTCGAACGTGATGGTCTGGCTGTCCCGTGGCGACCTGGCGCTGGCGGTGGCGATCGCTGCGGTGACCACCCTGCTCGCCCCGCTGCTGACCCCGGCGCTGATCTGGTTCCTGGCCTCGGCCTGGCTGCCGGTGTCCTTCATGGACATGTTCTGGTCGATCCTGCAGCTGGTGATGCTGCCGATCGTGCTCGGCGTGCTGGCCCAGCGGCTGCTTGGCGCGCGGGTGCAGGCGGCGGTGCAGGTGCTGCCGCTGGTGTCGGTGGTGAGTATCGTGATGATCGTGTGCGCGGTGGTGGCGGCCAGCCAGGCGAAGATCGCCGAGTCGGGGCTGCTGATCATGGCGGTGGTGATATTGCACAACAGCTTCGGCTACTTGCTGGGGTACCTGACCGGCAGGCTGTGCAAGCTGCCACTGGCACAGCGCAAGTCGCTGGCGCTGGAGGTGGGCATGCAGAACTCCGGGCTGGGCGCGGCACTGGCGGCGGCGCATTTTTCGCCGCTGGCTGCGGTGCCGAGTGCGTTGTTCAGCGTTTGGCACAATATTTCCGGGGCGCTGCTGTCGACCTGGTTCCGGCGCATGGGGGAACCTGTGGCAGAAGCAGAAGGTGGGGAGCCGGCCAGGCATTGATGTTGCCTGCACTGGCCCTTTCGCGGGCACGCCCGCTCCCACAGAGATCTCCACAATCTTCAGACCTGTGCAGTACCTAATGAAATGGTCCTCCCAGGACTCCCCAGTGAAAGCCTAAGCTTTCACTGGGGGATCTAACTGGAGATCGCCGTTATGAATACTCAAAATCTTG